>BEID01000062.1 GCA_002898975.1 bacterium HR27
TCGACCAGTCAAGCTCGTGCTCGACCGCTACGAGGAGTTCCTCACCCTCACGCGGCACGCGACGGTCGTCACCATCCGGCTCGGACTGACGCGCGACGGGCGCATCACGGCCAAGCGAGTGGAAGCCTACTGGAGTACCGGTGCCTATGCGGACTGCGGGCCGGATGTCGCCCGCAAGGGTGGGTTCGGCAGCGTCGGCCCCTATCGGATCCCCCATGTCGCTGTCGACTCGTACTGCGTGTATACCAACCTGCCGCCAGCTGGGGCGTTCCGTGGTTACGCAGTGACTGAGATCGTCTGGGCTTCCGAGCGGATGATGGATATCGCGGCCGATGCGCTCGGGCTCGATCCGCTGGAGTTCCGGCTCCGCAATCTCCTCGCCGACGGTGACGAGTTCGCCACCGGCGAGACGCTCCACGACGTCCACTTCCGTGAGTGTCTCGAAGCAGCCGCACGAGCGATCGCGTGGCATCCGGAGCCGACGGTGTTGCCCGATGGACGGGTGCGTGCCAAAGGCCTCGCCGTCGTGATGAAAGGCATGACCACACCCAGCCGGTCGGAAGCAGCTGTCGCGGTCGATCGGGACGGGCGCGTGACGGTCTATTCCTCGACCGTGGAACTCGGGCAGGGAGCGCGGACCGTCCTCGCGCAGCTCGCCGCAGAGCCGCTCGGTCTCCCGTACACCGCCGTTCAGCTGGTCGATCCCGACACCGACCGGACGCCGTTCGACAACCGCACCACCTCCAGTCGCTCGACCTACATGATGGGTAACGCCGTGCGGCGAGCAGCACGGCAGCTTGCCGATCGTTTGCGTGCACTCGCTGCCGAGCGGCTCGAGGCCGCGCCGGAGGATCTCGAGCTGGTGCCCGGTGCAGTCTGCGTGCGCGGTGCGCCCGAGCGTTGTATCGGCTGGGGCGAGCTCGTGGCTGGACTCGGCCGGGATGAGCTCCGCGAGCATGCGGAGTTTCACAACGAGGGTGGGCTCGACGAGACAGGCCACGGGATCGCCTCGTCCCACTGGCACCAGGGGGCCGCTGGGGCGGAAGTCGAGGTCGACCTGGAGACCGGACAGGTCAACGTGGTCCGGCTCCATGCCGCTGTCTACGCGGGCGAGGTCGTCAACACGCTCACGGCAGCGCTGCAGAACGAAGGAAGCATGATCATGGGACTGGGCAGCGCCCTCTTCGAGGAACTCGTCTACGAGCAGGGGCAGCCGCTCACGACCAACCTGTCCGACTACCTCGTCCCCTCGTTCCTCGATCTGCCCGCGCAGCTCTCGCACGACCTGCTCGAGTATCCCGGCGCGGAGGTACACGGCGTGGGCGAGACCGCATTACCACCCGTACCGGCAGCGATCGGGAACGCGGTCGCCCGCGCCACCGGTGCTCGCTTGACCGAACTCCCGCTCACGCCGGAACGCGTTCTGCGAGCGATCCGGGGCACCAGTGAGGAGGGTCGATGATGGAGCAGACGGTCCGCCTGCGTGTCAATGGTCACGACCACGAGTTTGCCGTGCCCTGTGACGAAACGCTCCTGGAAACCTTGCGCGAGCGGCTTGGGCTCGCGAGTGTCCGTGAGACCTGCGGGATCGGCATCTGCGGTGCCTGCACCGTGCTCGCCAACGGCCGGCCGCTCTCGAGTTGCCTCCTCCTGTCTGTCCTCGCCGAGGGCTTGGAGGTGACGACGCTGGAAGGGCTCAGTGGGTCGGACGGTGCGCTCCATCCCGTGCAACAGGCGTTTCTCGACCAGCAGGCGTTCCACTGCAGCTACTGTACGCCGGGTATGATCCTGAGCGTCGTGGCGCTCTTAGCGGAGAACCTTGCACCAACGCCGGAGGACGTGGCACGCTATCTCGCTGGGAATCTCTGCCGCTGCGGTTCCTATCTCCGTATCCTCGCTGCGGTCCAGGACGCAGCGGCGCGGTTACAGGCAGCGCACGCTGATCGATCGGATGTCGGCATCGCCAGGTCGATGCCAACTCCGGGCCGCTAGCCGGCGCCGAGACCACCGGTGCGCTTCCCTGGTTCGAGAAACGCGATCGGCCGCGAGCCAGCCGAGCCGGGCGCCGTGAGACTCCCGTGTCGATCGCGTCATTCGCAGGAAGCTTCTTCTGCCGTGGTCTCGTACAGCAATGCATCGGCTTTCCGGAGAGGAGTGCGGACTCGGTCTTCTCCTGCGTCTGGTCGCTGAGGAGCCGCGATGACTCGGGAATCGCCGAGGACACCGATTCTGACCATCGGGCATTCCAACCGGCCGCTCGAGGTCTTCCTCGGGCTGCTCCGTGCACATCGGATACGGACGGTCGTCGATGTGCGGCGGTTCCCCTACTCCAGGCGGAATCCCCAGTACGACCGGGAACGTTTGGCCGAGGCGCTCGCCCGTGACGGTATCGCGTATCAGCACTGTCCAGCCCTCGGCGGTCGCCGACAGCCGCGATCCGATTCGGTGAACGCTGCCTAGGAGAACGCTGGTTTCCGTGGCTTCGCCGATCACATGCAGACGGCCGAGTTCGCGGCGGCACTCGACCAGCTGATCGCACGCGCCGAACGCGAGGGACCACTCGCGCTTCTCTGCGCTGAAGCGGTACCCTGGCGCTGTCATCGGAGCCTCATCGCCGATGCGTTGACCGCCCGAGGCGTTCCGGTCTTCCATATCCTCTCGGCGATGCGCCTCCATCCCCATCAGTTGCCCCTCTTCGCACGCGTTCGAGATGGGCGGGTGACCTACCCAGCGGCAGTGCCGGACACTGAGCGGACACTGCCTGAGAGGGCAAACTGACGCGCGCGGTGCGCGTCGTCGCCTCGTGGTGCCGCGGGGCGGTGTGGCTGGGTGCGCTCCGTTGCCTGCCTGGCTCCACTTGCCCGATCCCCGGGTGCACTGCACCGGTGCGTATCGCGAAGTGGGGCCTCTTGCGTGCAACCCATCGTATCTCGCGGGGGATGCGTGCCTGACCCGGCAGGGCCCGAAATCGGCACGCGCCCCGGCCTGCGGTGTGGCTGACGCACGCATTGCCCCGACAGGGTGTGACGGGTGCGGGACAGTGGCTTGCCCATCGCCCATCGGTACCCCGCCGACTGACGCTGCCCCTGCAGGGGGCACACGTGCGTGACCCGGATGAGCCCCCTCACCCCCCGGCCCCCTCTCCCGCACCGCGCGGGAGAGGGGGTGTCGAGCGAAGCGAGGCGGGGGTGAGGGGTGTCGCACCGAGTGGCCTGGCATGCTCGGTCGATCCCCGCGCCTGCGGCGCGGATGGGTGAGGCGTGCGTTTCCCCTAGAGGGAAAACGTGGATGAGGGTGGCGAGCACGGGCGAGCCGGGTGTGAGGGGGGATCTACGGGCGACGCACCGGTTGCCCCTACGCGGGTGCGGTGGGTTGCCGACGGTCGCCTGCCCATCGCCCACTGGCACTCGATCGACCATCGCCGTCCCTTGTAGGGGTCACGCGTGCGTGACCCGTCCGGCCCGCCAGGGCCGGGAACCGAACCGTGGGTCATTCCCGCACCTGCGGAGCGGATAAGCAAGGCACGCCTCGCCCCTACAGGACCGGTAGGTTCGGGCACTGACCACGTACCCGCGTCTCGCGGCGTAGATCGGCGCGGCACGCCTGGCCCCCTCTCCCGCACCGCGCGGGAGAAGAGGTGCCGCGACAGCGGCGGGGGTGAGGGGTGTCGTACCGGGTGCTGCGCGCGTCGCCCCTACCGGGTGGAACGGGTTTGCGATGGTGGAATGTGCACTACTCACCGCCCCGCGATCGGCCACCGCCGTCCCCGTAGGGGTCACGCGTGCGTGACCCGACGGGCCAGGCGTGCCTGACCCGCGGCCCGAGAGGGCCGGGAAAACGAACCAGGTCTCCACCTGTTCCGGCGCGGACGGACGACGCACGCGTCGTCCGTACAGGAAAAACGTGGACAGGGGTGCCGCGGGAGCGGCAGGGGTGAGGGGTGTTCCGCCGGGCGTCATGCCGTTGTGGTTCGATCCCCGCGCCTATTGGCGCGGATGGGCGAGGCACGCCTCGTCCCGACGAGGGAAATGGGCGTGGCCGCTCAGGGACGGTTGCCGACACATCGGTCACCCGCAACCGTCGATTCCCGTCGTGGCTGTAGGGGTCAGGCGTGCCTGACCCAGCCCGGCCAGCGAGGGCTAGGTGAACCGGCCATGTTCCGCGTCTGTAGCTCGACGATGCGTACGTCGACCGGACAACAACGATGGGTGATATCTGACCGATGTGGATCGGACGTTACCTATGCTCGACTGTTCGGTGACCAGTCGTTCGCGCAGAGATCACCCGTGGGCAATTGCTTGCCCCGACGGAGCTGGAGAGAGCACGCGAGAGCTGCTCCTGATGCACCCGGCTGGTGACAGTTCGTACGACCGGGTATCGCACCTGCCGAGCGTTCTCCTGGTCGCGGGTGATGCTCGAGCGTTCGCCAGGACGGTACGTTGTCCTGGAAGCCGCCCTCGCTGCGCCGTGGTCCCTGCTCGCTGCTTGACACCGTCCTTGGTACCGACTAGGATTCCGATAACGGTTCGGTTCGAAAGTCGACCTGGTGCCGATGGACGACCGATGCGGGCGAGTATATGGGACACCGGCACGGGCCTGGCTCCTCGGCCAGGACGCTGGGCCGAGTGTCCCGCGTGGCCCCTGATCCTCCTCGAGCGGCCGGTTCGGTCGCAGCTGATCTCGCTCAACGCAGGACAACCGTGCAGGAACTCGTGACCAGCGCGTGAGTACGCGTTGGATCGTTCGCCTGTCTCGAGAGGAGGATCAGGATGAGCGGAACGCTCTCCAGTCGGTCGGCGCAGGCGGTGGAGCGTTCGGGTGCAGCCTTGCTGCTCGCACTGGCGTCCTTCGTCGTGAGTGTCGCGGTCACGCTCGCCACCATCGTCGACATGCGTCGTGCCTTCTTGCTCGATGCCGCGAGCTATCGCAAACTCGGTTCACCCTCCGCATTTCTCTCCTACACGCCCTGGCATGTGCTCGTACTCGCTCTCGCGCTCGTCGGTGCTGTCGTTTCCTATCGGCTGTTGCGTTCTGTCGACTCCTTGTCTCGTCAAGGTGAACTTCGGCGTGCCCGCACCGTTCTCGCTTGTGTCTTGATGGTCTTGCTGATCGTCGATCTCTTCACCTATCGTATCGTCCAGGCCGAGCGCGTCGCGGCAGCTGGCAAGGCCGGCGTGTCCAAGACCTTCGCGGTCGATACGTTGCCCAGCTGGCTCCGCCCGCTCGGTGAAGCGGTCAACTTCCTTCTCGTCGTCTGGCATGCCACACTGCTCGGTATTCTCATCGGTGCGCTCTTTCTCGTCCTGTTGTGCTCGAGCCAACGGTTGAAGCAGGTCTACCAGCTGCGTGGTCTCCGCGCGCACGTTTTGGGAAGTGCCAGTGCGGTTGCCTACCCCTTCTGTTCCTGCTGCGCTGGGCCGGTCGGTGCCAGCCTCTATCGCGGTGGCGCTTCGCTCGAGTCGACGCTCGCGTTCGTTGTGGCGGCACCTTTGCTCAACGTCACGACGCTCTTTCTCGCCACCGCGCTGTTGCCAGCCGACTTCGCGCTCTTGCGCATCGTGGGCGGTGCCGTCCTGGCAGTGTTCGGTACGTGGTTAGTCGCTCTGGCGGTGCGGCGGCGCCCACCGGTCGTTGCCAGCGTCGCGAGCGGGCGCACTCTCGGCTGGTTGGAGCGGTCGCTGCGTGCGTTCGCCTTCGAGGAGCATCTCCGCGGACGACGCATCGAGTCTCCCGCCGATCTGGTCGCAGCCTGGCTCGCGACCGCCTGGCGGATCGCTCGGGTCGCCGTGCCGATGCTGCTTATCGCGGCGACGGTCATCGGCTGGGTTGCGCCGATCGTGACGGCGTTCGGTGGCGGGAACACGGTCGCGACCGTCCTTTTCGCGACACTCGTCGGGGTGCTCTTTATGGTCCCGACCTGGACGGAGCTGGCGATCGCCGCACCGCTCATCCAGCAAGGGCTCACCGGCCCGGCAGCGGCCTTGCTCCTCGCCTTGCCCGCGGTGAGTCTGCCGAGCCTGGTGATCTATGGGGCAGCGTTGCGCGACTGGCGTGTGCCTGCCCTGCTGGTCGGAGTCGTCGCTGCTGTGAGTGTCCTGGCAGGGCTCGCCTTTCTCTGATCGCACTCCACTCGTCGGCCGAAAGCTGGACGCTGGGTCGGTGCGGACTGGCACCGACCCAGCGTTTCGTCGGGCGCGAGGGCAGCCTGACGCATTCCGTGCGGTGCTGGCGAGCTTCCGTGGCGAGCTGTCAGGCAGCGTGACGGAACGGTAGTCCTTCCGAGAGCGGCGTGGTTGGGGAAGGGCAGCCGCGTTCAGCACAACTTCGCCGGCTTGTCGGCGCTCGGTGCGCCGAGCGCGAGCCAGGTGCGGAAATCCGGATCGTGCTGGGCGAGCTGGTATTCCAGAAAAACCTCCTGGCACATCGCGCGCAGGCCACCGCTACCCGGTGTGCGGAGAACCAGTTCGAGCAGCCACCGCTCGAACTCCTCCGGTTCCGGATCGGCTGCGATGACCTGCTCGAGGATCCAGCGCTTCAGTTCCTGGCCGAGCTGGTCGGGCGTCTGGTCGCGTTTGCGTCGCTTCCGGCGTTCCTCGCTCACCTGGACTGCCTGCAGCAGTGCCTGGCAGAAGATCGCTGGGCGGACCAGTGTCGTCGGATCGAGTTTCCGTTCCATGGCGTGCTCCCTCTCCGGCTTCTGCACCTTGCGGGCCTCGAACCGCCTCGCGCGAGCGGCCGGAGTGTCACCGTGCTGGTTCGGAGCTACTGTCAGGCGACGAGCTCGCGTGCGACGACGGTGACAGCCAGAGGGAAACCGAGGCTCCCTGGCCGCTGGTAGTCGCGCTCGGCCGCGACGAGGTCGAGTTCGATCGTCGTCAGATCCTGGAAGAGCACCTCGCCGTGGCTCCAGGCGCCCAGCGTCGCGAATGTCTTCACGTACCCACGGCAGATCTCGCAGACCTCGACGCGCTGAGCGTCCTGCTTGCCCTCCTCGGCAAGATAGCGCAACGTCCGGTGGTCGCTGTTCGCACAGAACGGACAGTGCTGGTGCGGGAAGCGCCAGCCGGCTCCGCACCGCGCGCATCGCAGCCAGCGGTCGCGCTCCAGCCCGCGGAATCCGGCTAGCACGCGCCAGGCAGCACAAAGCCTGCAGTAGCCGGCATGCCACGTACTGGCGGGCTGCCCGCCGATCGCACGAGCGGCCGCGACCA
>BEID01000063.1 GCA_002898975.1 bacterium HR27
GGCGGAGAAGACGATAGTTGGTCTCTTCGGCAGCGGCCTGCAGCGCCGACAAGGCGAGTGTCGTGCTCACAGCGGTCACGCTCGCGCGATCCCGTGCCAGCTGCGGGAGCCAGCCGATGAAGTCTCGCGCTCCCTCCAGGCGATCCAACCGGTCGAGTGCGCGGGCTAGCACACGGAAGCGCAAGGCGAGCTCGTGCGCGATACGGAGCAGGACGTCCTCGGTCATCGGGCCTCCGACTCGACCGATACGCTCTCGCGCGCGACGCCGTCGATCCCGACCGCAGTGGCGACGAGCCGCGCCACATCGATCACGGTCAGCCGCCCTTCGTAGCCGGTCGTCTTCACTGCATCGCTGTACATCGCCATGTCCTTAGGGCAGGAGACCACGAAGTACCGGAGGTCGTCGCCGAGCCCGACCGCTTCGCGGATGCGCTGCTCGCTCGGCCGTTCTTGCCCGCCGCTGTCCATCCAGATCTGGCCGCCACCGGCCCCACAGCAGTACGTGTTCGCACCGTGCCGCGGCATCTCGCGCAGTTCGAGTCCCAGTGCGCGGATGATCCGGCGGGGCGCACCGGTGATCCGGTTGTAGCGGCCGAGATAGCAGGGGTCGTGATAGGTCACCGCTGCAGCGAGCGGTTGCTGGACGCGCAGCACTCCGCGCTCCAGCAGGTCGGCCAGTATTTCGGTGTAGTGGTAGACCGGCACCCGCAAGCCATACGCCGGATACTCGTTCTTGAGCGCATTGTAGGTATGGGGATCGGTCGTGACGATGGCTCGGAATTGTGCTTTCTCGAGGGCAGCGAGGTTGTGCTCGACGAGCAGCTCGAACAATCCCTCCTCGCCGACTCGTCGCACGTCGTTCCCAGCGTTTCGCTCGTCTTCGTAGAGGATGCCGAAGTCGACCCCGGCTGCGTGGAAGAGCTGGGCGACTGTCTTGGTGTTCTCCTGCATCCGCGGATCGAAGGAAGCGAAGTCGCCGACGAACCAGACATACTCGACCGGCTCCTTCCGCGCGTCCTTGATCGGGAACGGGAGTTCCTTCGCCCAGCGAGCTCGCTGGCGTGCTGGCTTGCCGAACGAATTGCCGTAGCGTGCCAGGCTTTCCAGCGCCGCCTGCAGGTTCGGATCGATCGGGTCGCCGCGGCTGACGAGTGCGTGGCGCATGTCGATCAGGTCGAGCATCGGCCGGTTGCCGACCGGACAGATGCGCACGCAGGCGGCGCAGGTCGTACAGGCCCAGACCGCTTCCTTCGATGCGGCGATCTCGAGGAGCGGTGGCGAGCTCGCTCCTCCGGCGAACGCGCTGAGGTTGCGGTTGAGGTAATACCGCTTGTTGATCTCGAGTGCGGCCGGGCTGAGTGCGCGGCCGGTGCCGTGTGCCGGGCAAACGTCCTGGCAGCGGTTGCACATGATGCAGGCATAGGCATCGAGCAGCTGGTACCACCGCAGCTGTTCCAGTCGTTCCGCCCCCATCGTGCCGTCACCGGTCACGGGTGGCTCGAGGCGACCGAGCGGGGATTCCTCACGCAGAATGAGGTTCAGTGGCGCCATGAAGAGATGGATATGCTTCGAGTACGGGAAGTACGGGAGAAAAGCCAGGATCAGCCCCAGCGCGAGCCACCAGGTGATATGACTCGCCGCCGCGAGCGCGGTGTCACTCCAACTACTGAACAGCGTGGCTACCAGACTCGCAGTCGGTTGGCTCCAATCGGGTCGCCCGCTCTCGGCAATGCGCACGGCCTGCCCGATCCAGCGCGAGCCGACGTGCAACAGAATGAACCCACCGACGATGGCGGAATCGCGCGCGATACCGAAATGGACGCTGGGCAGGAGGAAGACGCGATCGTTGAACCGGAACGGCCGCAGCCCGAAGCGACGGACGAGCAGTCCGAGGATCCCGACCAATGCGGCGACGCTCAGGAGATCGGCGACGACGTTGTACGCCGCTGCGATCCCGCCACGATGCAGCGTGCTAAAGCCGGTGAAACCCTCGGCAACGTCGAGGACGTTGACGAGCCCATAAAAGACGAAAGCGAAGAAGACCCCAGCGTGCAGGAGCGATACCAGCGGCCGTGCCCGGAAGATCGGGCGTTGGAGCAGGATCTCGAAGCTCACTGGGACGACGCGGCGGAGAAACGTGCTCCAGCGGGGGCGTCCCTGGCCTCGGCCGATCGCTCGCACCAAGCGGGAGACACCGTGTGCGGTGAGCAGGAGCGAGAGCAGTGCAACGAGAACGAAAGCGATCCGCTCTGGCGTCGTCAGCACGGCTTCAGCCCCCTAACCGTTCCAGCAAGGCCTCGACGACATCGAAGAGGTCGGCCACCGCTCCGTAGTCGGCGACGCCGAAGATCGGTGCCTTCGGGTCCTTATTGATGGCGATGATCAGTTCGGCGTCTTTCATTCCTTCCAGATGTTCCGGTGCACCACTGATGCCGAGCGCGAGGTACAGCTTCGGCTTGACCTTGAGGCCGGATTTCCCGACCTGCCGGGAACGTGGGAGCCATCCGGCATCCACCAGTGGTCGCGAGGCTGCCACCACTGCGCCCAACGCCTGTGCCAGTTCTTCTGCCAACTCGAGATTGTCTTTGCTTTCGATGCCGCGGCCGACGGCGACGATCTTTTCGGCACGGGTGATATCCACATCGGCCGCCGCCGGGCGCTCCAGGCTCGCGGCGTGCGTGCGCAGCGCGGCAAGCTCGGCTGGTGGTTCCCGCACCTCAATCGTCCCCGGCGCGGCTGGCTCCAGCGCGGCCGCCGCGAAGGCACCAGCCAAGACACTGATCACGGTCGGGCTGGTTCCAACTGCCACGTCAGCCAGGATCTTCCCCCCGAAGAGTTGCGCAGTCGCCACGAGCTGACCCTCGCGCCGTTCGAGTGCCTGGCAATAGGCAACGAGTGGCCAATCGAGCGCGGATGCCACCCAGGCCGCGACGTCCATGCCGAGCGAGGTATTGGGCAGGAGAGCGAGTCGGGGGGCATCCGTACGCAGGAGCCCGGTGACGGTGATGGCCGTTGCCTCCGGAGCGAGGTAGCGAAGAGCAGGGTGCTCGACGAGGATCACGCGCTCTGCCGGCAGCGTCTCCGCGAGGTGCCGAACGCCCTCTCCGAGGAGGACTGCCTCGACGATGGCACCGTCGGAATCGGCGATCCGCCGCGCGAGACCGAGAAGTTCGAACGTGACATCGGTCGGCTCACCATAGAGGTGTTCGACCAGGACGACGATCCGCTGAGCCATCCTCGACTCCCTTCGCCTCACAGCAGGCCGCGTGCGCGGAGCAGCTCGATGAGTCGGTCAGCGATCTCGCTCGCGCTGCCGGTCAACAGTTCGGCTTGGCCTGTCTCTTCCGGAAAGCGGAGGCGGACAGGTACCGGTGCGAGGTCGCTGGTGACCTCGACGTCGCGGACTTCGATACTGGCCTCCCGCATCACCTGTCGTACCCGGCTGACCGGCACGTAGCGCGGTGCCTGTCGAGCCGCTTGTATGCCGAGCACAGCCGGTAGCGCGAGCTCGAGCAACATCGTGATGCCGCCCCACAGTTCTTTCCGCACCCGCACCATACCGTTCACGAGTTCGCTACCGACGACCACGCTGGCGTGCGGCCAGCCCAAGAGCGCTGCCAGCGTCGGTGCGAGCTGCCCGTCCAGATCGTCGGGCGCCTGGACACCTACCAGGACGAGACGCGGAGCGAGTTCCTCGATGACCGGGGCGAGCAAACGCGCAGCTGTCCGCGTGCTCAGCCAGGTTCCCTCGAAGTCCCCGGTCAACTTGATCGCGCGCTGTGCTCCCTTGGCCAATGCGGTGTAGAGTGCCTGGTCCAGTTCCCCCGTCGCGTCGATACCGATGGCGACCACCTCATCGCCGCTGGTTTCAGCGAGGAGCAGCGCTTCTTCCAGCGCGTGCTCGTCGTACTCGTTGACCACGTAGCTGATGGCGTCGCGATCGAGATCGGTGCCGGAGGGTGCGATGGCCAGTTCCTCGGCGACGTCCGGCACCTGCTCCATCACCACCACGATCGTCATGCTGCACCCTCCCCGATCAGTCCCATCGCTTCCGCGAGGAGTTCCGCGATATCGCGGACCCGCAGGCGACCCTCGACGCCAGTCGACTTGGCGGCGTCCTCGAAGCGCGACACCTCGTACGGGCAACACACGACCAGGGTATCGGCGCCCGTGCTGACTGCCTCGAGGACACGCTCCTCGGAGAGCCGACGACGCTGGTGCCCGGCCGCGAAGCTATCCAGCCACATACCGCCTCCGCCGCCACCACAGCAGTAGGAGTTCTCGCGGCAGCGCAGCATCTCGACGAACTCGATCCCGGGGAGTGCCTGAATGAGCTGCCGCGGTGCGTCGTACTCACCGTTATGACGACCGAGATAACAGGGGTCGTGGAACGTCACCCGGTAGGGCAGCGGCTTGGTCAGGAGCGGTTGCAACTTCGGGAGTTCGCGTGCGAGGAGTGTGGTGTAGTGCCAGACGTCGTACTGTCCGCCGAGTTTCGGGTAGTGCTTTCGGAACGCATTGAGCGCGTGCGGGTCGGTGACCACGATATGCTGGAACGTGTACTTGGAGAGCGTGCGGATATTCTCCTCGGCGAGCATCTCGAAGAGCCCGCGCTCGCCGGCGAGGCGTTGGGAGTCACCCGCACACTTCTCTTCCCGGCCGAGAATGGCGAAGTCGAGCCCGAGCGCGTGGAAGATGCGGGCCAGTGCGATCGAGGCGTCGATACCCCGCGGGTGGTAGGACGGATAGCACTCGACCCACCAAAGCCATTCGACGGGTCGCTGGATCTGATGCAGAATTGGCACCGGGATGCCAGCATCTTTCACCCACGCTTCACGCTTGCGAGCGGGTTGGCCCAGTGGGTTCCCGTACTTCGCCGTGTTCTCCAGCGCTTCCTGCAGTTCTGCTGGAACGGGACGTCCGGTCAGCAGTGCCTGCTCGCGGGCAGCCGGCATGATCTGGATCATATCGACCTGCTTGGGGCAGACGCGCAAGCAATTGGCGCAGGTCGTGCACAGCCACAAGTCTGGTGAGTCGAGAAGACTGATTCCGGTCTGGGCACGTCGATAGAGCTTGCGCGGACCATAGTCGCCGACCAGATCGACCGGACAGACCGGCACGCATTTCCCGCACTGGTAGCACCAGGCGAACGATTCCCCGCCGGGGAGCTGGGCAATCTCCTCGATGAGGTTCGGCGTGTAGTCCCAGATGACTCGTTGGCCGAACATCCGGTTCCAGGGACCGGAGATGTCGACACCCTCGACGATAGCGGTCTCGCGTTCCCAGACCTCAGCGACTTTCTGCTGTTTCGGGTCCATCGGCAACTCCTCTCACGCGATCGCTCGGGCCGGACGGGGCAAGCCGAGAAGACGGCGTGCCAAGTCGGGTAGAGGCGGCAGCAGCCGGTTGAACTCGCGACTGAGGCGCCAGTTCGTGATGCCGTAGAGATAGACACTGTACGCGATCGCCAGGAACGCATCGGTCGCGAACGGGCCACGTTCGGGATCGTCAGCGAGCGGGCTCGGCAGGAGACCGCTGTTCCGGCCGAGTTCCGCACCTATCGCGATGACGGCACCGAGTTGCCGATACTGGGTGCCGATATCGTCCGCCTGTACGGCGTGGGTCGAGGAAGCGAGGAGGGGGAGGATTCCAGTATTGTGCCGGATATCCCACAACCACCGTGTCCACAGCCAGTACTGTCCTGGTGCGAGCAGATGCAGGAGACCCGTCGCGACTTCGAGCGCTAGCCGCTGGTCGACCGCTCCACACCCCGTCACGACGCGCACGAGTCGCTCCTCTACCGGCCGCGTGTCGCTGAGGAGTATCGGCAGTACCGTACTGGCGGAAAGCTGCTGCAAGAGCGATTCGGCAGCGCGCGCCTGCTTGCTCGTCACGGCCAGCGCTGCCACGAGCTGCTGCTCCAACGGTGGCGCCGGACGCGAGCCCGAGGCCAGGACAGCCAGTGCGGGGAGGAGGCGCTCGCGCCGTGCCAGGAGCTCGTGCGTCAACTGCACGACATCGTCCGGTGCGACCTGGCGGAGGCCCTCGTGCAACGTCTCCTGCAGTTCAGGGTCGTCCGGCCCAGTCTTCGGTTTGATGAGGTGGCTCGGGCGGATCGGCTGGCTCATCGGTCGCGTCCTCGACCGCTCAGGTCCGGCTGCGGATGTCTCGTCCCCAGAAGCCAGCGCCGAAGAGAGGCCCAAGGAGACAAAAGTCGAAGACGCCAGCTGCGAGGGGTACGAGCCCGATCACCGCGATGACCCAGCCCCACGTGCCCTTTACGAGGAGCAGGCCGATCAGGATGAGGACGACCCCGGCCACGAGACGCAGCAGTCGCCCAGCACCGCTGGCCATAAAACGGGCGAATGGGTGAACGCGTCGTGCACTTGGCTGTGCCATGGGAATTCCTCCTTACTCAGCTGCTACTGCCACCTGCCGGAGCACTGCCACGGCGCGTGCAGCGGCGAGTCCGGCAGTGGCGAACGTGTCGTCGAGATCAGCTGGTCGTGCGGCCGCTCCGACGACAAAGATGCCTGGCCGTGAGGTGGCGACCGGATCGAGTCCGCTCGGCCCACCAGCTTCGATGTAGCCGTACTTGTTCTGGGCAAGGCCGAGCATCTTCGCGATCTGGCGCGTGCCGGAACTCGGTTCCATGCCGACCGAGAGCACCACGAGGTCGACCGTGATCTCCATCGGTCTGCCCATCGTCGTGTCCTCGCCGCGGATCAGGAGCCGATCGCCTTTCGGCAGGATCTCGCTGACGATGCCCTTGATGTAGTTGACCTTGTACTGTTCCTGCGCTGGCCAGTAGAGTTCGTTCTCCCAGTAGCCGTACATCCGCATATCGATATAGAAGATGAAGACACGAGCGCTCGGTAGCTGTTGCTTGATTTCGATCGCCTGCTTGGAAGCGATGCCGCAACACACCTTGGAGCAGAACTCGTTACCGATCTGCCGATCCCGCGAGCCGACGCACTGGATGAAAGCGACTCGCTCCGGCGGCTGGCCATTGGACGGTCGCACCACCTGATGCGCTTTCAGCATTGCCTCCATATCGCTCAAGGTGACGACGTCGGGGAACGAGTAGTAGTTGTAGAGTTGCGTCTCTCGGCCAGGATCGAAGTGCTGGAAACCGGTCGCGACGATGATCGCGCCGACTGCCCGTTCGTGTGTCCCCTCGGGTGTACGGATCGTGACGCGGAAGCGGCC
>BEID01000064.1 GCA_002898975.1 bacterium HR27
CCCGCTGCCCGGCTCGGTATCTCACCGGAACGACTGAACGAGGACAACGAGGAGGGCAGTACCCGTGCCGATGCGCGGGCGAGTGTGGAAGTTCGGCGACAATATCGACACGGACGTCATCATCCCGGCCCGCTACCTGGTGACGATCGATCCCCAGGAGCTGGCCCAGCACGTGATGGAGGACATCGACCCAGAGTTCGCCAGCAAGGTGCGTCCCGGCGATATCATCGTCGCCGGTCGCAACTTCGGCTGTGGGTCGTCGCGCGAGCACGCGCCGATCGCCATCAAGGCGGCTGGCGTGCAAGCGGTGGTTGCCGAATCGTTCGCGCGGATCTTCTTCCGGAACGCGATCAACATCGGGTTGCCGGTCGTGGAGGCACCGGAAGCGGTACGCGAGACCGAGACCGGTGACGAACTGGAGATCGACACCGAGAACGGGATCGTGCGCAACCTCCGCACCGGTAAGACGTACAAGGCGACACAGTACGACGAGTTCATCCAGCACATCATCCGAGCCGGTGGGCTCCTGAACGCCGTGCGCGAGCGCCTGGCCGCGCGCAAGGCAGCGGAGGCTGGCCAGTGACCGAGGTACACCTGCTGCTGCTCCCGGGTGACGGGATCGGGCCGGAAGTCCTGGCCGCCGCACGGCGAGTGCTCGAGGTCGTCGGAAACCGCCGTGGCTACCGCTTCCTCTTCGGGGAAGACCTGGTCGGCGGTGCCGCGATCGATGCCTACGGGACTCCGCTCCGCGACGAGACGATCGCTCGTGCCCGCCAGGTGGACGCCGTCTTCCTCGGAGCAGTCGGCGGCCCCAAGTGGGATCACTTGCCGAAGGCGACCCGTCCGGAAGCGGGTCTCTTGCGCCTGCGCAAGGAACTCGGTCTCTTCGCCAACCTGCGGCCGGTACGGGTCTTCGACGCACTGGCCGATGCGACACCGCTTAAGCCGGAGGTCGTGCGCGGTGTCGACCTCATCGTGGTGCGTGAGCTGACCGGTGGCCTCTATTTCGGGCAACCGTCGGAGCTGCGTCGCGAGCCAGGCGGCCGCTGGGCAGTCGATACGCTGCCGTACCGGGAAGACGAAATCGCCCGGATCGTCGATCTCGCTTTCCAGCTGGCGCGCCAGCGGCGCCGCAAAGTGACGAGCGTCGACAAGGCGAATGTCCTCAACACGTCGGCCTTGTGGCGCGAGGTCGCCAGCGAGGTAGGCACCCGGTACCCGGACGTGACGCTCGAGCACCAGCTCGTCGATTCCTGCGCCATGCGCCTCGTTGCCCGACCGCGCGACTTCGACGTCCTGGTCATGGAGAACCTGTTCGGCGATATCCTCAGCGACGAGGCGGCTGTCCTCGCTGGCTCGCTCGGGATGCTCCCGTCGGCCAGCCTGCACGGGCGCCCGCCAGAACGACCGGGATCCCCAGTACGTCGCTTCGGCCTCTACGAGCCGGTGCACGGCTCGGCTCCTGACATCGCTGGCAAGGGCATCGCCAACCCGATCGGTGCCATCCTGAGCGCAGCCATGCTCCTGCGCTGGTCGCTCGACGACGAGCCGGCTGCAGCAGCCATCGAGCAGGCAGTGGATGCTGCACTGGCCAGCGGCGCCCGCACGGCCGACCTGGCGCGGCCGGGCGAGACGCCGCTCGGTACGGAAGCCTTCACTGCGCGCGTGCTCGACGAACTCGATCGCTTGCTCGGATGAGAACGCCGACACGCGGGGGTCGACGGTGGGTCACGTATTGGCCCCCGCGTTGTTGTTGCCGAGAACCCGACGGCAGAACGCGTCGCCCGTACCGCAGCCGAAAGCTCCTCCCGCACGTGTCCGGTCGAGTGGTACGCTCATCTCCGACGGGAAGGGAGGGGACGTGGCAGCCGCGTCCCAGCGTCAGCGCACCAGACGGCAGCCACCGCGTCGCGCGCGTGGGCCACTCGTTTTCGGTGTCGTCGCGCTCGTTCTCATGCTGGCGCTCATGGTCTGGGCGGTGCGGGGTCTGCTCCGCTCCGAGTCACCGGCGGCAACGAGCCCGGTCGCCACGAGCGAGGCAGGTACGCTCCCGGTCGTCACACCGACGACCAGCCCGGCCGAACCCACGGTGACAGTCCCAGCGGAAGCCAGAACACCCGGACCGACCGTGACGCCCACACCGACGCCGACACCACCGCCACCGCTCGTCGTCGGTGCCTTCGGCGAATTGCCAGCACCGAATCTACCGCAAGCTGCCTTCCCGCCCGGGCAGCTCGACCTGACCTTCGAACTGGCGCTCGACCTGGCGACCCTGCCCAGCGAGGCACCGGTCTACCGGCTGGTCCCACCGGACTGGAACGAGGCACGGGTGGCTGAACTCGCGCGCGAGCTGGGTATCGACGGCGAGGTCCAATCCACGGCCACAGGAAGTTTCGTCGTGCGGAGTCCAGCTGGGCAGCTGGTCGTGACCGGCTTTACCGTGCAGTACCAAGCGGCCGAACCAGCGGTGACACCGACCCCGGCGACCACACCGGAAGAGACGCCGGAAGCGACGCCACAAGTCTCCGCGCTCCCGTCCGACGCCGATGCGATCGAGGCTGGGCGATCCTGGCTCCAGCGTCACCAGCTCGTCTCCACACCGCTCGATGCCGGCGCCGTGCGCGAGCGCATTCCCGAGCAGGGTCTGGTGATCGTCACCTTCGGCCCGGCAGAGCCGTCGCCGGTCCTGTCGGCTGTTCCCGGTGCGACGCTCGCTGTTGCGGCCGATGGATCGATTCGCCAGGCCTTCGTCGCCTGGCCAGCCGCGATGGAATCGTCGACCTACAGTTTGCGACCGGCCGATGCACTCTGGCAAGACGTCGTGAACCGGCGTGGTACGGTGGAAATCGACGAATCCGTCCTCGCCCAGGCGAGTCTCCCGCTGCGGGGTACGGCCAGGATCACCAGCGCCGAACTGGCCTGGGTCGATGCTGGGCAGGGCACCACGCGGTATCTCACGCCGGTCGTCCGGTTCCAGGGTACCGCGACGTTCGAGGGCTATCCGGACCCCGTACCGGTGACAGTGACTGTCGCTGCAGTCGCTGCCCAGGCAGCACCGCGGGGTTGAGTGAAAGGGGGGAGGGTGGCACGGTTCCGAGGCGCTCTCGGTGGCTCGCGGCTCGTCGTGTTTCTCGTCCTCGCTGCGACCATGGCTGGTCCGCTCGCGCTCGCCCGGCCAGCTCAGGCAGCTGGGACGTTCGTGCGCTGGGGCTACTACGTGACCTATGACCGCACGTCTTGGACGACGCTGCAGGCGCAGCTCGGGAATCTGGATATCGTGTCGCCGTATTTCTTCCAGCTGCGCGCCGACGGGACGATCGAGGAACTGAACGATCCGGCAGCGGACACCTTTCTCCGCCAGAGCGGGTACACCGTCCTCCCGATGATCAAAAACATCCCGCGCTGGGACGAGCTGACGCCGCTCCTCGCCGACCCGCAACGACGCGCGGCCGTAATCGGGCGGATCGTCGAGCTGGTGGAACGGCACGGCTACAGCGGCATCCATATCGACTTCGAGGCGGTCAACGCGAGCGATGCCGCGCACCTTACCACCTTCATGCAGGAACTCGCCGCCCAGTTGCACGCCCGCGGCAAGCTGGTCACGCAAGCGGTGGTTGCCCGCACCTCCGACACGCCGACGACTTGGGGCGGTGCCTACGACTACGCCGCGCTCGCCGCGGTCAACGACTACATCGTCATCATGGCCTACGACTTTCACTACGCCGGCGGCTCGCCCGGCCCGGTCGCGCCGCTCAGCTGGGTCCGCCGTGTCGTCGACTATGCGACGACACGCATCCCGGCCAGCAAGCTGATTCTCGGCATCCCGCTCTACGGGTACGACTGGGACACGACGGACGGTCCGCCAGCGCGTTCGGTCCGCTACGACCAGGTGCAGGAACTGCAACGCCGACCAGGCGCGACGAGCGGGTACGACGAGGTGGAACAGGAAGCCTGGCTCCGCTACACGGACGATGTTGGGCACCAGCACGAGGTCTGGCATGCCGATGTCCGCAGCGTGATCGCACGGCTGAACCTGGCGCTCGACCGTGGTCTCGGTGGGGTGGCGCTGTGGCGACTCGGGCACGAGGATCCTGCCATTTGGCCGGAACTGGGCCGGCTGAACACGCCAGCGACGCGCATTCCTGCCTTCCCCTCGACCCCCGAGCGCCGCTACTTCCCGGAAACCGGGCACTCGCTCTCCTACGGTTTCAAGGCGTTCTGGGAACGGAGTGGCGGGTTGCCGGTGTTCGGGTACCCGCTGACCGAGGAATTCACTGAGATCAATCCTGATCTTGGCAAACCGTTCACCGTGCAGTACTTCGAGCGTCAGCGGTTCGAGTACCATCCCGAACTCGCCGGGACGCCGTACGAGGTCCAACTGGGACGCCTCGGTGCCGAGGACGCCCAGCGCCGCGGTCTACTCGGGACGCCGCCGTTCCAGCCGGTTCCGGCAGAGGCCGCCGGAGAGGACTGCCTGTATTTCCCGGAAACGGGCCACACAGCATGCGGCGCCTTCCTCGCCTACTGGCAGTCGCACGGCCTGGAGTTCGGCGATCCGGGCGTCTCTTTCCGCGAATCGCTGGCGCTCTTCGGTTACCCGCTCTCCGAGCCGTTCACCGACCCAGTGACTGGGCTGACGATCCAATACTTCGAGCGCGCGCGCTTCGAATACCATCCGGACAATCCGGAGCCGTATCGCGTGCTGCTGGGGCTCCTCGGGACTGACCTCGTGCGAGCGAAAGGGTGGATCCGGTGAACGCAGCCAGGCGTATCCTGGTGCTCCACGGGCCGAACCTCAACTTGCTGGGCCGGCGCGAGCCGGAGATCTACGGTTCGACGACGCTCGCCGAGATCGACGAACGACTCCGGCAACTCGGCGCTGCCCACGGGATCGAGGTCATCTGCGCACAGTCGAACCACGAGGGTGAACTCGTCGATCTACTCCAGCGCTACGGCTGGGACGTCATCGGTGTCGTCTTGAATCCGGGGGCCCTCACCCACTACAGTATCGCCTTGCGCGACGCGGTCGCCGCGATACCCGCACCGGTGGTCGAGGTGCATCTCTCCAATATCCACGCCCGCGAACCCTTCCGGCACCGTTCGGTCATCGCGCCGGTCGCGGTCGGCCAAATCTGCGGGTTCGGCCTGCTGAGTTACGAACTCGCGCTTATCTACTTGATCCGGCGAGCGGAAGGAGCGTCAGGGTGAACACAGCGGCACGGCTCGCACGGCTCCGCGAGCGGCTGCGCGAGCAGGAACTCGATGCAGTCGTCATCACGCATCCCTCGAACCGCTTCTGGCTCAGCGGCTTCACTGGCGAGGACATCCCGCCGAACGAATCGGCCGGGCATCTCGTGATCAGCCACGAGGACGCGGTGCTGGTCACGAGTCGCCTCAACAGTGCGCTGGCGCAGCAGGAAGCACGCGGTTTCCGCGTTTTCGACCGCGAGCGCGATTTCGCGCGCGGCGACGCGGCCGTGCTCCGCGAAATGGGGGCGCGCCGGGTCGGCTTCGAGGACCGCGCCATCCTCTATCGGGACGTGCGCGTCCTGCAGGAGGAACTCGGTGAGCGCGTCGAACTCGTCCCGCTCGGATCGCTCGTCGACGACCTACGCGTCGTCAAGGACGAGGAAGAGCTCACGCTCATCGCTCGGGCGCAAGCGGTCACCGATACAGCGTTCCAGGCGGTCGTGCAGGACTTGTGGCCGGGGATGAGCGAACGGGAAGTCGCGCTGCGCCTGGAACAGGCGCTGGTCGAGGCCGGCGCCGACGGTGTCGCCTTCCCGATCGCGGTCGCCTCGGGGCCACATGGTGCGCTCCCGCACTACCGGCCGACGCAGCGGACGATCGCGGCCGGTGAGCCGATCGTGATCGATATGGGTGCCGTCGTCGCGGGCTACTGTGCCGATCTGACCCGCACCGTCTGGCTCGGGCAGGCGGACGAGCAGCTGGAGCGGATCTTCGGCATCGTCCTGGCTGCGCTGGAAGCCGCCGAGGCCGGTATCCGGCCCGGCATGACGGGACGCGAGGCCGACCGGCTGGCCCGCGAGGTGATCGAGCGAGCTGGCTACGGTGAAGCCTTTACCCACTCGCTGGGACACGGGGTCGGCGTGCGCGTCCACGAGGCGCCAGCGCTCTCTCCCGCATCCGAGCAGGTGCTCGCGCCCGGTCAAGTCGTGACCATCGAACCGGGGATCTACCTGCCCGGCTGGGGAGGGGTGCGCATCGAGGATCTCGTCGTCATCCGCGATGACGGTGTCGAAGTGCTGACACGCACACCGAAGCGGCTGCACCTGAGCTGACGGGCCAGTCGCGCGTCCCGCTCGCGAATCCGTATACTCTCGGCGAGAAGCGATGCAGCGAGAGCTGACGGTCAGGGGGATCTCCGCATGATCGAGACAGGTGACCTCAGGAAGGGCACGACGCTGCTCATCGACGGGGAACTCGTCCGCGTGCTCGACTTCCAGCACGTCAAGATGGGCCGCGGGAGTGCTTTCGTCCGGTTGACGCTCAAGAACCTGCGCACCGGAGCGACGACGACCACGACCGTGCAGGCGGGTACGCGCTTCGAACTCGCCCCGCTCGAGCGACACCGGGTCCAGTTCCTCTCCGAGGACAGCGGGCAGTATCACTTCATGGACACCGAGACGTTCGAGCAGTTCGCGGTCGATCGAGAGGCGCTCGGTGACGCCGTCAACTACCTGAAGGAAGGGCTGCAACTCGATCTCCTCACCTACAACGGCCAGCCGGTCGAGGTCGAGCTGCCGGTGACGGTCGACCTGCGTGTCGTCGATACCCCGCCAGGGGTGCGCGGGGACACGCAGTCCGGCGGCGGCAAGCCGGCGACGCTCGAAAACGGCATCGTCGTCACGGTGCCGTTCTTCGTCGAGGTCGGCGATGTGGTCCGCGTCGACACGCGCACCGGTGAGTACATCGAACGGGTGAGCTGAGGATGGCCGAACAGACGGAGTCCACGCAGCATCCAGACTACGCTGCGTTGACGCGCACCGTCCGCGAACTGGTCGAAGTGATGCGGGCAGCCGGCCTGCAGCGCCTCGAGGTGGCGCAGGGGGACTTGCGCATCGCGCTCGAGAGCGCCACGGCGGCTGTCGCACCCGCGACGCTCCCAGCGCAAGTGGTCGTCGCACCGGCACCGGTCGGCCAAGCGCCGGCCGCGGGCGAGACGGCGGTGGCTGAGCAGCTGG
>BEID01000065.1 GCA_002898975.1 bacterium HR27
CCTCGTACAGGCGTAGCCACTCGTCGAGCGTCAACGTTTCAGCACGCCGGTTCGGTGCGATGCCAGCGGCGATCAGGAGTGCCCGGACGCGTTCCTTGTCGAGTGCAAGTTCGCTGGCGAGCGCGTTCACCAGTTGCTTGCGCCGCTGTGCGAAGCCAGCCTGGACCAAGCGGAAGAAGCGTGGCCACTCCCCACGTGGCAAGGGTGGCTCTCGTCGTTCCAGGGTCACTACGGCGCTCTCGACCTTCGGTGGAGGGGTAAAGGCACCCGGCCCGACCCGGAAGGCGATGCGGGGGCACGCGAAAAATTGGACGAGCACGCTCAAAAAGCTCATCTTCGGTGGGGTTGCGACCATCCGCTCCGCGACTTCGCGTTGCACCATCACCACGAGGCGCTCCGGCGGATGTTCGGCGGTCAGCAGCCGCTCGAGAATCGGTGTCGCCACGTTGTACGGCAGGTTGGCGACGACGACGTACGGTTGCCGCTGGGTGATCGTAGCGAAGTCGACCCGCAGCGCATCGTCGTGCAGCACCTGGACGTTCGTGTCCTGAAAGCGCTCGGACAAGTGCGCAGCGAGGTGGCGATCGAGTTCGATTGCAATCACCTGCCCGGCCTGGCGAGCCAGTTCCTCGGTCAGAATGCCGAGTCCGGGGCCGATCTCGACGACGAGCGTGTCAGGTGCGAGTGCAGCGGTCGTGACGATGCGCTGGACGACCGAGCGGTCGTGCAGGAAGTGCTGACCGAGCGCCTTGCGCGGTCGGATACCGAGTTCCGCGAGGATGGCCCGCAGTTGACCGTGTGGGGTTCGCGCCGCAGGGCGGCTATCCAGGGAGTTCGGCGACGACGTCGACACCAGAACCCTCGTCTACGAAACCGATACGCCAGAGTGGTTCACCCGCTTGGCGGAATGCCTGCTCGAGCTGTGGCGCGCCGTCCGCAGCAGCCGTGAACAGGAGTCCGCCGGAGGTAACCGGATCGAAGAGGAGATCCCAGAGAACGGTCGGAATCCCCCGACTGCGTCGCACGACCGCTTCCGGCCCCTCGGCGTAGAACGCCCGGTTGCGCTGGGCACCGCCCGGCAAGCGGCCAGCGCGTGCGTACTGCTCCGCTCCGTCGATCACCGGCACGGCGCGGGCGGCGATCACCAGCCGCACACCGCTCTTGAGTGCCATTTCACTCGCGTGACCGGCCAGGCCGAATCCGGTCACATCGGTGCAGGCGAGGATCCCGTGCGCGACGAGCAGCTGACTCGCTGTCCGGTTGAGCCGGAGCATCCAGGCGATCGCCTGCTCGACGTGTTCCGGCTCGGCGACACCGGCCTTGAGCGCTGTCGTGATCGCCCCGGTGCCGATCGGCTTGGTGAGGTACACGAGTTCGCCCGGACGTGCGGCAGCCTTGGTGAGAATCCGGCGCGGATCGACGCGTCCAGTGACGACCAAGCCGTACTTGGGCTCGTCGTCGGTCACCGTATGGCCGCCGGCAATCACGACGCTGGCTTCGCGTGCCTTCTCGAGCCCACCGCGGAACACCTCCGTCAGCATGTCGAGCGGGAGATCGCTCGGCCAGGCAGCAATGTTGAGCGCCAGGAACGGTTCACCGCCCATCGCGTAGACATCGCTCAGAGCGTTCGCAGCAGCGATCGCGCCGTAGGTGTAGGGATCATCGACGACCGGCGGGAAGAAGTCGAGCGTCTGGACGAGCGCGAGCCCCTCGTCGATGAGGTAGACAGCGGCATCGTCGCTCGTCTGCAGTCCGACGAGCAACCGGGGATCGCTCTGGAACTCGAGTGGGCGCAGCACCTGCGCCAGTGCCGCCGGGGCGAGCTTTCCTGCTCAACCAGCGCAGCTGGCGAGCGCCGTCAACCGGATCTCTTCGCGTCGGTCGCTCATCTCTATCCCTCGTCTCGAACGCCCAGGGCAATGGTACTTCCGAATACCGGTTGGCGGCGAGTTGCTTCCTCGGCGGGACTGCTATGCGACAATCCCGTCCGGAAAGGAGAAGGGCATGGCCGGGATTAGTACAGACGAGCTGGTCGCGATCGCGCTCGAGATGGCGGGGATGCGCCGGTTGCCGGCCGACAGCGAGGTGTACGTGCCCGGTCGCGAGATACAGCGGTTGCTGGTAGCGCTCGATGTCGGGGCGGCCGAACTCCTGCTCGCCCGCGAGCTCGGCTGCGACGGTGTGCTCGCTCATCACCCGGCTGGTGGACGAGCCATCTTGCGGTTTCCCGAAGTGCTCACGCGGCACGTGGAGCTCATGGTCGAGCATGGCGTCGATCCTGCGGCGGCGAAGGCAGCACTGCAGCCGCTCGTTGCCCGTGCTGTGCTGCGGGCGCACGCGGCGAATTACGACCAGGTACCGGCGGTCGCTCGTGCGCTGGGCTTACCGTTCTTGAATCTCCATCTCCCACTCGACGAGATCGGCCGGCGGATCATGGTGGAGACGATCGAGCAGTATCGCTCCCAGCTGGATCGCGAGTGCACTGTACAGGACGTCATCGATGCACTGCGCACCCTGCCGGAATTCGCCGAGGCCGAGACGCCGATCATGGTGCCGGTGGGCGCGGTCGACCGACCGGCGCGCCGCATCGCAGTGGTGCACGGTGCGGGGACGAACGGCGGCGCGCCGGTGGCACAGGCCTACTTCGCGCACGGAGTCGACACTGTTATCTACCTGCATCTCGCTCCCGAGGAAGCCGAGCGCCTCCGCATCGAGCCAGCCGGTACCGTCATCGTGGTTGGTCACCTCGCCGGTGACCGGGTGGGTATCAACCGGTACCTGGCTGAAGTGACGCGGCGCGGCATCGAAGTTGTCCGGCTCGGCGTCTAACCGCCGAACACCCGGGCGATCCGGTCCAGCGCTCGTTCGAGCAGCTCGTCGGCCGTCGCGAAGCTGAGCCGGATGCAGCTCGCACCGGACTCGCCGAAGGCATCGCCCGGCGTGACGCCGACGTGCGCCTCCTCGATGAGCTTCTGCGCCACTTGCTGGCCGGAGAGCCCGGTGCCGCTCACGTCCGGGAAGGCGTAGAAGGCTCCTTCCGGCAGCGGGCAATGGAAACCGGGAATCGCGTTGAGCCGTTCGGTCACGAACCGGCGTCGCCGATCCCAGGCAGCGACCATTTGGGCGATCGCGTCCTGGGGGCCTTCCAGGGCCGCGACACCGCCCCACTGCGCGAACGAGGTCGCGCAGGTGGCCGAGTGGCTGTGTACCTTCATGATCTGCTTGATCAGCGGTGCCGGCCCGGCCACGTACCCGAGGCGCCAACCTGTCATCGCGTAGGCCTTGGAGAACCCGTTCACGGTGAGCGTGCGCTCGGCCATGCCCGGGAAGGCGGCGAGACTCAGATGCTCGCGGCCGTCATAGATGATCTTCTCGTAGATCTCGTCGGAAATGACGAGCAGGTCATGCTCGCGCGCCACGGCAACGATCGTTTCCGCTTCCTCGCGCGTCAACACCCGACCGGTCGGGTTGTTCGGGCTGTTGACGATCATGACCCGCGTCTGCGGGGTAAGCACGGCCTCGATCGCCTCGCGCGTGATACGGTAGTTGTCCTTCGGCTGCAGCGGCACGTGGAGGCAGCGTGCCCCGGCCATGATCACCATCGGCTCGTAGGAGACCCAGCCTGGGTCGAACATGAGGACATCGTCGCCAGGGCCGACGAGCGCCAGGATCGAGACGAACAGTGCAGCCTTACCACCCGGAGTGACGATGATCTCGTCCGGAGTGACCTGGATGCTGTTCTCGACCTGGAGCTTGCGCGCGATGGCACGGCGCAGTTCGGGAATGCCGGCACTGGCGACGTAATGCGTCTCGCCGCGGAACATCGCGTCGGCAGCAGCCTGACAGATATGCTTGGGAGTGGGAAAGTCCGGGTCGCCGCCGCCGAGATCGATCACGTCGATCCCCTGCTGGCGCAGGGCGCGAGCGCGGTCACTCACGGCGAGCGTCGGCGAAGGGCGCAACTGGCGGACTCGCTCGGCGACATGGTACTGCAGCACGGTTCCTCCTCTCCGCAGGCATCCGCTCCGTTCGTGCCGATTATGCCGCCAGCGGACGTTCACCGTCCTGACATGACTCGGCGCAAACAGTCATCGTTGACCCCTTGAAAAGTGGTGCGAGTGTGAGTACGATACTTGGCGGTTAGCACTCTCGGTGTCCGAGTGCTAACCGGTCGGACAGGGAGACCGCTAAGCGACGCGGAGGAGGGACGGACATGACGGCAACGGCGACCAAAATTCGGCCGCTGGGTGATCGGGTCGTGGTGAAGCCGATCCAGAAGGAAGAGGTCACCAAGAGTGGGATCGTGCTTCCCGATACGGCGAAGGAGAAGCCGCAGCGAGGACAGGTCGTCGCGGTCGGGCCGGGCCGGCTGACGGACGACGGCAAGCGCCTGCCGATGGAGGTGAAGGTGGGCGACGAGGTGTTGTTCGCCAAGTATGCCGGCACCGAGCTCAAGATCGACGACGAGGAATATCTGATCCTGAGCGAGAAGGATATCCTGGCGATTTTGGCCGAATGAGACCCTTCGTTCGTGCGGTGAATGGTGGAGCGTTCGGAACAGGAGGGGAACCATGCCGGCGAAGATGATCCGCTTCCACGAGCAGGCACGGCAGTCGTTGAAAGAAGGCGTCGATGTCCTCGCGAATGCGGTGAAGACGACGCTCGGACCGAAGGGGCGCAACGTCGCGCTGGACAAGAAGTACGGCGCTCCGACGGTCAGCCATGACGGGGTGACGGTCGCCAAGGAGATCGAGCTCGAGGATCCGTTCGCCAACATGGGTGCGCAGCTCCTGAAGGAGGCTGCGACCAAGACCAACGACGTGGCCGGTGACGGGACGACGACGGCGACGGTGCTGGCCCAGGCGATCGTCCACGAGGGACTCCGCAACGTCGCAGCGGGTGCCAACCCGATGCTGCTCAAGCGCGGTATCGAGATGGCGACCAAGGCCGTCGTCGAGCGACTGAAGTCGATGGCCAAGGAGGTCCGCGGTCGCGAGGATATCGCGCACGTGGCGACGATCTCGGCGGCTGACCCGGAGATCGGGAACCTGATCGCCGAGGTCATGGAGAAGGTCGGTAAGGACGGTGTCATCACCGTCGAGGAGTCGAAGGGGCTGGCCTTCGAAGTCGAGTACACCGAGGGTATGGAGATCGACCGCGGCTACATCTCCCCGTACTTCGTCACCAACCCCGAGCGGATGGAGGCCGTGGTCGAGGAGCCGTTCATCCTCATCACCGACAAGAAGGTCTCCGCGGTTTCCGACATCCTGCCGATCCTCGAGAAGGTCCTCCAGGTCAGCAAGAACTTCGTGATCATCGCGGAGGACGTCGAGGGTGAAGCGCTGGCGACGCTGGTCGTCAACAAGCTGCGCGGAACGCTCAATGCGCTGGCGGTCAAGGCACCGGGCTTCGGTGATCGCCGCAAGGAGATGCTCCGCGACATCGCCATCCTGACCGGTGGTACGGTGATCTCCGAGGAGCTCGGCCGCAAGCTCGAAACCGCGCGGCTCGAGGACCTCGGCCGGGCTCGCCGCGTCGTCGCGACCAAGGACAAGACGACGATCGTCGAAGGGTACGGTCGCGAGGAGGACATCAAGGCGCGGATCGAGCAGATCAAGGCCCAGATCGAGCAGACGACCAGCGACTTCGATCGCGAGAAGCTGCAGGAGCGGCTGGCCAAGCTGGCGGGTGGTGTCGCCGTCATCAAGGTCGGTGCGGCGACCGAGGTCGAGCTGAAGGAGAAGAAGCACCGCGTCGAGGATGCGCTCAGCGCGACCCGCGCGGCGGTCGAAGAGGGTATCGTGCCGGGTGGTGGTGTGGCGCTCCTCAACGCGATCTCCGCGCTCGACGAGGTCCAGGCCGAGGGTGATATCAAGACCGGCGTGATGATCGTGAAGCGGGCGTTGGAGGAGCCGCTCCGCGGCATCGTCGAGAACGCGGGCCTCGACGGCTCGGTGGTGATCGAGACGGTGCGGCGGCTCCAGAAGGAGAAGAACAACCCGAACATCGGGTACGACGTCATCCGCGAGGAGTACGGCGACCTCCTCGAATGGGGCGTCATCGACCCGGTGAAGGTGACCCGCTCGGCGGTCGAGAACGCGGCGTCGGTGGCGGCGATGATCCTCACCACCGAGGCGCTGATCACCGAGAAGCCGGAGAAGGAGAAGACACCGGCACCGAGCATGGAGTACTGATCGTCCTTCGGTGCGGGCGGACCGGGGATGCTGCCCAGCATCCCCGGTTCTTTTTTTGTCTCCTCGCGCTGACGCGGCGAGTACACTGCAGCGGGTTGCAGCGCGGCGCGCGCCTGGCGGACGATGGGGTGACATGGACGGGAAGAGCCTCCGCGTTCTCCGCGTCGGACTGTTCGACCGGAACTACCCGCGGAACCGCACGACTGCAGCTGCGCTGCGGGCAGCCGGTGCGGAGATCACCGACCTGCATGCACCGGTGCTCGAGTCGATCCGGGATCGGCTGCGGCCCGCGCGAGCGACGCGGGCACTCGCGCAGCTGGGCCAGCGGATCGTTGCTGGGGAAGCTGGGCTGCTGGTGCGTGCGGCACCAGCTCTCGCGAAGGCCGATATCGTGCTGATCGGGTATCCCGGTCAGTGGGATGCCGTATTCTGGTCGCCCCTGGCCCGGCGGGCCGGCTGCACTCTCGTCTTCGATCCGCTCGTGACGCTCACGGAGACGTTCGTCGAGGATCGAGCGCTTCTCGCGCCGGGCTCCTGGCAGGCGCGAATCCTGCGCTGGCTCGACCAGCGCGCCTTCCGCGCCGCGGACGTGGTACTGGCCGATACGCCCCAGCAAGCGGCGTACTGGGCAGCACTGGCGGGGACCCCGCTCGATCGCCTGTTGATCCTCCCCGTCGGCGCCGACGAGGAACTGTTCACCGCTCCTGTGACGTCCCAGGCTCCGCGCGAGGAGCCGGACTGCCTGCGTGTGCTCTTCTACGGCACGTACAGCCCGCTGCACGGTGCCGAAACGATCGTCGCTGCGCTGCACTGGCTGGAACGGGCGAGCGAGCGGGTCGCGCTGGTCATGATCGGGACCGGACAGTGCGAAGCGGTGGTGCGGCAGCGTGCTGCGGAACTGTGGCTCGAGGGTG
>BEID01000066.1 GCA_002898975.1 bacterium HR27
GCGGACGATCGTCCAGCGGCAGGGGCGCGAGATGGCACGCGAGATCCTGGTACGACGCCGCCGCAGGCGCGGGCTTCGAACGGCGGTGTCAAGACGCCCGGTCACACACCCCTCACCTCCGCCGCTGACGAGGCACCCCTGGCCGTTTCCCCTGTAGGGGCGAGGCCTGCCTCGCCCGTCCGCGTCGCAAGGTGCGG
Source organism: bacterium HR27 (assembly GCA_002898975.1). Lineage (GTDB taxonomy): Bacteria > Chloroflexota > Chloroflexia > Thermomicrobiales > Thermomicrobiaceae > Thermomicrobium. Next base: position 198 of record BEID01000066.1, read on the forward strand.
CACCATGTTGCGGTTCACGGGCCTGACGGCCGGGCTGGGTCACGCACGCGTGACCCCTACAGGGGATGGTGGTGGTCGAGCGGGGGCTGGTGGCCGATGGCTGGGCGACCGTCGGCGACCGACCACACTTTCTCGAGGCGACGCACGCGTCGCCCGTCTTCACCGTCGATGACGATCACCGTATGGCCGAGGCGGGGGATTCTCGGCAAGGATGACCGAGTCGAGTTGATCGAGGGAGAAATCGTCGCGATGCGACCGATCGGCCGGCGGCACTGAGCGTGTCTCGACAGGATGACGGCGCTCTGCTCGACTCGTTTGGCTGGGCGCGCGATCGTCCGGATCCAGGGGCCGGTGCGGCTGAGTCATTTTTTCGAGCCGCAGCCGGATGTCGTGCTCTTGCGTCCCCAGGCTGACTACTCTGCCTCGGTCGATGCCGGACCGGACGATGTGCGCTTGCTCATCGAGGTGGCGGATGCCTCCCTGGCTTACGACCGCGCGGTCAAAGCGCCGTTGTACGCGCGGGCGGTGGTCGCTGAGTACTGGATCCTCGATCTCCAGCACGATCGTCTGCTCGTCTTCCGCGACCCGGATCCCGGAGCAGGGCGCTACTCCCGTGTCGACCAGCTGGCGCGTGACGAGCGCATCGCTCCCCTGGCCTTCCCTGACCTCGAGATCCGCGTCGCTGGTCTCCTTGCCTGAACGACTGTGTGGCTGCGCGCCGCAGATCAGGTCGGGAAGAGCGATCCCGGCAGCACCCACAACTGGGTGCTGCCGGGCTGGTGCTCGGGGCACCGGTCAGGCCTGCTTGACCTGCTGGATGGCGCGCCAGATCTTCTCCGGCGTCAAGGGAATGTCGATGTGCTCGATCCCGAAGGGTGCCAGCGCGTCCATGACGGCATTGGCGATCGTCGGGGTTGAGCCGATCGTCGCTGCCTCGCCTATCCCCTTCGCCCCCAACGGATTCAGAGGCGTCGGCGTCACGGTCTCGTCCGTCACGAAATCGATGAGCATCGACGCCTTGGGGATGGCGTAGTCCATGAGCGTCCCGGTGAGGATCTGGCCGTTCTCGTCGTAGCGGACCTCTTCCCAGAGGGCCTGGGCGATCCCCTGGGCGAGGCCACCGTGCACCTGTCCCTCGACGAGGAGGGGGTTGATGCGGGGGCCGCAGTCGTCGACCGAGTAGTACTCGAGGATCTTCACCTCACCGGTGTCGGGGAAGACCTCCACGATCGCCACGTGCGTCCCGAAGGGGAACACTTCATCGGGGGGCGCGAAGAAGTCGGTCGCCACGAGTCCTGGCTCCATCCCTTCCGGGAGGTTCCCACCGTAGGCCGCGCCGGCGATGTCGGCCAGGGTCACTGCGCGGTCAGGTGCTCCTTTGACCTGCCACTTCCCGTCGACGAACTCGATGTCTTCGACCGCTGCCTCGAGCAAGTGTGCGGCGATCTGCCGAGCCTTCTCCTTGATGTGCTCGAGAGCGATCATCACGGCACCACCGCCGACGACCAGGCTCCGGCTGCCCATCGTACCGTGGCCTTCCGGCACGCTCTGGGTATCGCCGTGCAGGACGACGATCTGGTCGAAGTCGGCACCGAGGTGCTCGGCGACGAGCTGGGCGAGTGCGGTCTCGAGACCTTGACCGTGCGGTGAGGTGCCGGTGTACACCGTTACGGCGCCACTCGGCTCGACTCGCACGACGGCACTTTCGTACGGACCGAAGCCACAGATCTCCACGTAGCTGGCGAGCCCGATGCCGATGAGCCGCCCTTGCTGGCGGAGTTCCTGCTGCTTGGCGCGCCACTCGTGGTACCGGGATATTTCCAGTGCCTTGTTCAGCGCCTTCTCGTAGTCGCCGGTGTCGTACTTCTCACCGGCTGCGGTGGTGTAGGGGAACTTGTCGGGCGGGATGTAGTTGATGCGCCGGACCTCGGCCGGATCCTTACCCAGTCGACGGGCCAGAAGATCCATCATCCGCTCGATATAGTAGGCGGCTTCCGGACGTCCGGCGCCGCGGTAGGCCCCGACCGCCATCGTGTTGGTGTAGACGCCGTAGGCCACGATGTCGACGGCTGGTATGTCGTAGCAGCCGCAGGCCATGAGGCCGGTCGTCGATGGCAGGTAGAGACCGCGCGGGTAGGCACCGAGGTTCTGGACGATCCGGGCCCGGAGGCCGAGAATGCGCCCGTTCGCATCGGCTGCCAGTTCGTACTCCACGACCTGGTCGCGCCCGTGGTTGGTCGCCAGCAGGTGCTCAGCGCGCGTTTCGACCCATTTCACCGGCCGGTGGAGTTTGAGAGCGAGTGCAGCGAGAATGAAGTCCTCCTGGTACGCGCCGATCTTGACGCCAAAGCCACCGCCGACTTCCGGTGCGATGATCCGAACCTGGCCGTGCGCCAGACCGAGAGCGGCCGCCAGCGCATTGCGGTTCCAGTGCGGCGCTTGCGTCGAACTCCAGACGGTGACACCACGGGTCAACGGGTCGGGGGCGGCGACGATGGCACGCGGCTCCATCGGGATGCCGGCGAGCCGCTGCTGGCGGAAGCGCTGCTTGACTACCACGTGTGCCTGGGCGAACGCGGATTCGACATCACCGTGCTTGCGTTCCCAGCGTTCACCGATGTTGTTCGGGATGTCCGGGTAGAGCTGGGGAGCGCCGTCCTGCATCGCCTGTTCGGGGTCGATGACCGCCGGCAGTGGCTCGTAGTCGACGGTAACGGCTTCCGCTGCGTCGCGGGCGGCCGCTGCTGAGGTCGCCACGACCACAGCGATCGGCTGGCCGACGTAGAGTGCCCGATCGACGGCGATCGGCTCTTCCGGCGGTACCGGGATACCTTCGGGCTTCTGCTCTTCCGGATGCGGTGCCTCGCCCGGCATGAGCTCCGGCTTTCCTTTCAACTGTGCTGCCAGATCGCGCCCCGTGAAGACGGCGATGACACCCGGCATCGCCTGGGCTGCCGAGGCATCGATGCCGCGGATGCGGGCGTGCGGGTAGCTGCTCCGCACGAAGGCGACGTGGAGCATGCCAGGGAGCTTGATGTCATCGACGTATTGCGACGACCCAGTGATGAGCCGCGGATCTTCCTTGCGGCGGACGCGCGCTCCGACGTATCGGCTGACAACCATCGTCGACCTCCCTCGCGAGTGACCCGAGCGTTGCCACCTTTCTATCCGATACGGTCGCAGAAACCTGGATCGACGTCAAGAGGGAGGGGGCTCGAATTCTGCGCACCCACCGACGAGCGGGCCCGCGCTTCGGCGCGGGCCCGGAGCCGTGTCATTCGCCTGTCGATCGTCAGGCCTGCTTGGCTTGCTGGATGGCGCGCCAGATCTTCTCCGGGGTGAGCGGCATGTCGATGTGCTCGATCCCGAAGGGTGCCAGCGCGTCCATGACGGCGTTGACGATCGTCGGCGTCGCGCCGATCGTCGCCGCCTCGCCGATCCCCTTGGCGCCGAGCGGGTTGAGCGGGCTCGGTGTCACCGTCTCGTCAGTCACGAAGCTGGGCAGCATGCTCGCCTTGGGGATGGCGTAGTCCATCAGTGTCCCGGTGAGGATCTGGCCGTTCTCGTCGTAGCGGACCTCTTCCCAGAGGGCCTGGGCGATCCCCTGGGCGAGACCTCCGTGCACCTGTCCCTCGACGAGGAGGGGGTTGATGCGGGGGCCGCAGTCGTCGACCGAGTAGTACTCGAGGATCTTCACCTCACCGGTGTCGGGGAAGACCTCCACGATCGCCACATGCGTCCCGAAGGGGAAGAGCGTTCCCGGCGGGGCATAGTAGTCGGTGACGACCAGACCGGGCTCGATATCGGCCGGAAGACCCGGGCTGTAGGCAGCCTGGGCGATCTGGGCAAGGGTGACGGCTCGGTCGGGTGCACCCTTGACGCGGTACTTGCCGTCGGCGAACTCGATGTCTTCGACCGCTGCCTCGAGAAGGTGCGCCGCAATCCGCATCGCCTTCTCGCGGATCTTCTGGGCTGCCAGGAGCATCGCGCCGCCACCGACGGCCAGGCTGCGGCTCCCCATCGTGCCGACGCCTTCCGGCACGCTCTGCGTGTCGCCGTGCAGGACGACGATCTGGTCGAAGTCAGCGCCGATCTCGTCCGCGATGATCTGCGCGAGCGCCGTTTCCAGGCCCTGACCGTGCGGTGAGGTACCGGTGTAGGCGATCACTGCGCCGGTCGGCTCGACGCGGATCGAAGCGCTCTCGTAGGGGCCGAAGCCGCAGATCTCGGTATAGGTCGCCAGACCGATGCCGATGTAGCGACCTTGCTGGCGAAGCTCCTGCTGCTTCTTGCGCCACTCGTGATAGCGCGAGATTTCCAGCGCCTTGTTCAGCGCCTTCTCGTACTCCGCGGAGTCGTAGTGTGCACCGGCCGGTGTCTGGTACGGGAACTTGTTGGGCGGGATGTAGTTGATGCGCCGGACTTCGGCCGGATCCTTACCCAGTCGGCGGGCCAGGAGGTCCATCACCCGCTCGATATAGTAGGCAGCTTCCGGACGTCCGGCGCCGCGGTAAGCCCCGATCGGTGTCTTGTTCGTGCAGACACTGTAGGTCTCGATCGAGACGTTGGGGATATCGTAGACGCCGACCGACATCATCGCCGTCAGCGGAGCCAGGAGCATGACCTTCGGGTAGCCGCCGAGGTCCTGGATGTCCTTCAGGCGCAAGCCGAGCACGCGCCCTTCCTTGGTCGCAGCGAGCTCGTAGTAGGCAACTTGCCCACGCCCCTGGTTCGTCGCGATGAAGTGCTCGGAACGGGTCTCGTACCACTTGACGGGTCGATGCGTATGCAGGGCGATGGCGGCCAGGATGATGTCCTCCGGGTAGGCGCCGATCTTGGCTCCGAACCCGCCACCGACCTCCGGGGCGATCACGCGGACCTGCCCGTGCGACAGGCCGAGTGCTTGGGCCAGCGTGTTGCGGTTGTTGTGTGGCGCTTGCGTCGAACTCCAGACCGTGACACCGCGGGTCAGCGGGTCGGGTGCCGCGGCGACCGCGCGCGGTTCCATCGGTACGGAAACGAGCCGCTGCTGGTAGAAGCGCTGCTTGATGACGACGTCGGCCTCGGCGAACGCCTTCTCCACGTCACCGTGCTGGTGGCTGGTGTGCATCGCGATGTTGTTCTTGAGCGTCGCGTGGAGCTGCGGCGCGCCGTCCTTCATCGCTTCCTCGGGGTCGACGACTGCCGGAAGCGGCTCGTACTCGACCTGGACAGCCTCCGCTGCGTCGTAGGCGCGATAGCGCTCGGTCGCCAGCACGACGGCGATCGGCTGGCCGACATACCGGACGCGGTCGACGGCCAGGAGTTCGTGCTGCGGCGGACCAGCCTGACCTTCCTGCTGGGCCGGCGCCTCACCTTCGCCCTCGCCGCCACCGAGCTGCACGGACCCCTTCAGCCACTGCCCGAGTTCCTTGTGCGTGATGACGGCGACGACACCCGGCATGGCCAGGGCGGGCGACGGGTCGATCTTCTTGATGATTGCGTGCGGATACGTGCTGCGGACGAAGGCAGCGTAGAGCATGCCGCCGAGCTGGAGATCATCGACGTATTGTGACGAACCGGTAATCAGACGGGGGTCTTCCTTACGACGGACACGAGCCCCGACCATTCGACTGAGAACCATCGTCGAACCCCTTCCCTCGTTAAGCGACCGAGCCGAGACTCAGTTTAGCAGATCGGAGGCGCGATGTCAGCAGTAAAGTGTATCCAGGTCAGTGGGACCAGGCGACTCGCTGATGCTTCTCGAGAACGGTATTTGTTATCGTGCACAAAATCGACAAGCGGAAATTGTTGTCCGGAATCTTGACACGAATTCGAGGCGTTTTTTACGATGATCTGCAGTCGGCGGGGCCATCACTTTGTTGCCGAAGAAGGAGGGGGTCGTATGGAGCATCTTCTGGATCCTACTGTTCGGCAAGAACTCGAGGGGCGCATCCGGCGTATCGAGGAGGGGGAACGGCCAGAGCCGTATACGAATCTCGACTGGATCCTCATGTGGGTTGTGACTGCCGTGGTTCTCTTCCTCTTCGTCGCTCTCGTGGTTAATCTCTTGCTGCACCGTTAAGCTCGGTGAGGGAAGGAGTTGGGAAGGTGGCTCAGCAACAAGAGTCTATTCAGCATGAGGTCTACTTCGGTATCCTGCCTGTCTTGCGTAGTGAGCGGCAGTTCGGGTTGCTCGACTTCCTGTTAGTACAGGTCGGATTCGGTATCGCGGCGTGGAGTTTTCTCGTCGGAGGGTACACAGGCTCGGTGCTCCCGGCCGGTCCGGCGATTGCCGCAATTCTTTTCGGTAACGCGATTCCGGTGTTCCTTATCAGTGTGCTTGCGATACTGTATGCACGTTACGGTGTCGATACCTTTATCGGTGCGCGGGCGATTCTCGGTCCCCGGGGAAGCAACGTCTTCCTCGCCATCTTTGCTATCCTGAACCTGGGTTGGATCACGATTGCCTGTTTCATGCTCGGTGAATCGGCGATTCGCGTGGCGGGTGCCTTTGGGGCTCCCGAGTGGTTGGCTTCGCGGACGATCGGGGCACCGATTTTTGCCATCGCAGCTTTCGTCATCGCGTGGTGGCTCGCTTTGCAGGGGCCGATCGCTATTCGGTTGTTCACTCGAGTCGGTGTGCCTTCTATGGTGCTGATCATTTTAGGGTTGATTTTCTACATTGTGGTCCGGAATGGTGTCTCGGCTGTCTGGAATGCGGAGCCGCCGTCCCCGTATGACTCGCCAGTACGCGGCCTTGCCTCGGCGATCGAGTGGAACGTGGGGCTCGGTTTCTCCTGGCTTCCCTACATCGGGCAATGGAACCGGCTCGCGAAGGATGAACGAACGGCACTGCTCGGGACTTATCTCGGTTGGGGCGTCCTCTTGAACGTTGCGGCTCTCCTCGGTGCGCTGACAGCG
>BEID01000067.1 GCA_002898975.1 bacterium HR27
GACGAGTGCGCGTGTCGACTTCGCCGAAGTCGCGCGGCAGGTGGTGACGGAAGCCGGGTACACGTCGTCCGACTACGGTATCGATGGGCGGACGATGGGTGTCATCGTCTCGGTGAAGGAGCAGGCGCCGGAGATCGCGCAGGGCGTTTCCGAGTCGCTCGAAGTCCGCGAGGGGATCGCGACGGACGAGTTCGATCGCATCGGTGCCGGTGATCAAGGGATGGTAGTTGGCTTCGCCTGCACCGAAACGCCAGAGTTGATGCCGTTACCGATCGCTCTGGCGCATGGTCTGGTTCGGCGCCTGGCGCAGCTGCGCAAGTCACTGGAACTGCCCTACCTTCGGCCGGACGGCAAGAGCCAGGTCACGGTCGAGTACCGCTATGGGCAACCAGCGCGGCTCGCAGCTGTGGTCCTTTCAGCACAGCACGATCCCGATGTGTCACAGGAGCAGCTGCGCCGCGATCTCGTGGAGGCGGTCGTGCGGGAGGTCGTACCCTCTCACTTGCTCGATAGCGAAACGACGATCCTCGTGAACCCGAGTGGTTCCTTCGTGCTTGGAGGGCCGCGGGCGGATGCCGGTATGACGGGTCGGAAGATCATGGTGGACACCTATGGCGGGATGGCCCGTCACGGCGGCGGTGCGTTCTCCGGTAAGGACCCAACGAAGGTCGACCGTTCGGCAGCCTATGCGGCTCGCTACGTCGCGAAGAACATCGTCGCTGCTGGCCTGGCGGAACGCTTCGAGATCCAGATTTCCTACGCGATCGGACGGGCTCGTCCGGTGGCGATCCACGTCGAGACGTTCGGCACGGGCAAGGTGGACGAGGAACGGATCGTCGAACTGATCCAGCGCCACTTCGATCTTCGGCCAGCCGCGATCATTCACCACTTGGACCTCCAGAAGCCGATCTACCGCCAGGTAGCAGCCTATGGGCATTTTGGCCGGCCGGATCTCGATCTGCCCTGGGAGCGAACAGACAAAGCGGATCTGTTGCGAGCGGAAGCGGGACTCGTTGGGAGCGTACCGGACCGGTGAGATGAGAGCGACCAGACGATGCCGCGTGCACTGATCACAGGAGCGTCTGGTTTCGCCGGAAGTCATTTGGCGGAACGCCTTGCGCGGTCGGGTGGCTGGGAGGTCATCGGTCTATCGGCCCGGCCGAGTCCGCCCTCGCCGTATGTGCTCCAGCACCTCGTGTGCGACCTCCTGAACGGCGAACTCGTAAGACGGACGTTGAGTTATTGGCGTCCGGATGTGGTGTTCCACCTCGCGGCCGTGAGCTATGTGCCACGTTCCTTCCAAGATCCGGTCGGTACCATTGCCAACAATATCATCGGGCAGGTGCATGTCCTGGAAGCGGCACGGGGGCTGGATCCTCCACCGGTCGTCATCGTGGTCAGTTCGTCTGACGCGTATGGACTTGTTCGAGAAGACGAGCTTCCGGTTCGGGAGTCCCAACCATTCAGGCCTTTGAGTCCATACGGCGTCAGTAAAGCCGGGCAGGATCTTCTCGGTCTCCAGTACTACCTAGCCTACGGGCTGCCGGTCGTGCGCGTGCGACCGTTCACGCACATCGGGCCGGGGCAAAGCGAGCGTTTCGCGATCGCCGGATTCGCTCGCCAGATCGCGGAAGCAGAACTCGGCCTGGCGCCGCCGGTCTTGCTAGTCGGTGATCTCGAAGTCGAGCGCGACCTCCTCGACGTACGTGACGTGGTCCGTGCCTACGAACTCTTGGCGGATCGGCGGTTCGCTGGCCAAGTCTTCAACATCGCCAGCGGTCGTTCCTGGCGGTTGGCTGACATCGTGGAACAGTTGCTCGCGCTGGCTCGTGTTTCGATGCGGGTCGAGCAGGACCCGGCACGGCTCCGTCCAGTCGATGTTCGCGTGCTGCGCGGCGACGCGAGCGCGCTGCGTGCGGCGACCGGTTGGGAGCCGACGATTCCGCTCGAGCAGACGCTGGCCGATACGCTGGACTACTGGCGGAAAGCGTTGCGGCGCAGCCGCTCCGCCGAATGAACGCTCGTCGCCTCGACGGTGATCCAACTGCGACCGAACCGAAGCGAAATGCGGCGACCGTCGAAGTCAGGAACGAGCGGTTGCTGCGTCCAGGCGAGGAAGCGTTTGACCTGCCAGAGCTGGTTGCTCTGGTCAGCGATGTAGACGTCGAAACCGAGCGGGAGGACGCCCGCGAGGAAATGAGCGACCCGCCAAGGTTGCCACCCGGTGTCGATGGTACGGTCGCCGATCGCTGGCACGCGTGCCCAGCGTACGGTTTCGCGTGGGTGGGTGGCCTCGACTTCTGCCGTGTCGTTCTGCCAATGGCGGAGCAGGATGCCACAGCCGTACCAGGCGAGCCACGCTTCCAGACGATCGCCCGGGAAGGCGAGCGGAAGGGTGCAGGAGACGCGGCCGATGATCGGCCCGGCATCGACTGTGTCCGTGACTCGGTGGAGTGTCACGCCGGTACGGAGTCGTCCGTCGCGATAGTGCCAGAACAGGGGTTCGGGACCGGGATACGCTGGCAGGAGGGACGGATGCAGGTTGTACATACCGAGCGGGTAGCGTTCGAGGACCGGGCTCGGAAGCTTCCACGGGAAGCAGGAGACGACTGCACTGTCCGCTTCCGGTACAGCGCTCGCCGGTAGCGTCTGGAGCTGGTACTTTTCCTGGAGGACAAGGATGGGAATGCCCGATCGCTTCGCCAAAGTCGACGGATCCTCGTGCCAGGGGGCTACGGGGACGTCGATACCAGGTGATTGCGTGCGGTGGCGAGACCGAGCCAGTACGAGAGCAGTGACACGTACACCGGCGCGCAGAAGAGCGGCCAGCGTGACAGCAGTTTGACGACTCGGCTGACCCCAGAGGACGACCGTGGGAAAGCGCGTCAGTACTCGCTTTGACATGCCGCGATCCGCTTCGCTACGCTTGTGGATGGCGTGTGAGCTGCACCGGTGAGAGGAAAATATCGATGACACGTATGGTCTTCTGCGTGAAGCTCAAGCGGGAGCTTCCTGGACTCGAGCGCCCACCCTTCCCGGGAGAACTGGGAGAGCGCATTTACCGTGAGGTGTCGCGGGACGCCTGGGAGATGTGGCGAGAATACCAGACCATCGTGATCAATCATTACGGCCTCAACCCCGCTGATCCGGACGATCGGGCGATTCTCCGACAGCACATGGAAGCCTTCTTCTTCGGCGAGAGCGACGAGTTACCGGAAGGCTGGGTGCCGCCAGGCATGGGCCAGCCAACGAAGGGCGCACCAGCGCGCAAGAAGTAGCGCATCTCCGTTCCATCGCTCTCACTGGTGCAGTACGGCCTGGAGTGGTACCTCGGGCACGATCCGGATGACGAGACGGCGGTGCGCTTCCCGCAACGCTGCCTCGACGATCTCGGGACTCTCTCCTCTCGCGAAGATGAATCCGAGATAACTCGCACCCTCCGGAAGCGGCACGATCCGGTGGTTTCGTCTTGCGGTGATTTCGATGTCGATGACACCAGGCACGGTCCGTGCCGCGTCGATGCCGTCCACACCTTTCAGGATGCCTCGGCCGGGTATGGGAATCATCATCACGCCGGCCGCGTCACCGCGGCGGGTGAGTGAGGGAATCGGGTCGCCGACGGCGTGGGCGAGGATCAGTTCCTCGAGCGTCATGCCGGTTCCGAACTCGAGAATGCGCGAGCAGAGTCCGCCGATCGAGCGACCAGCGACCTCGATGACCCATGGTCCTCGCTCGTTTACCCGGAGCTCGGCATGCACTGGGCCGGTGCGGAGGCCGAGAGCGCGAGCCGCCTGCTCGGTCGTACGAGTGATCGCCTCCTGAACCCCCTGTGGCAACCGCGAGGGCGTGACGTAAATCGTCTCCTCGAAAAACGGTCCATCGAGCGGATCGGGCTTATCGAAAATCGCCAGAACGGTCAGTTCGCCGTCCGTGAGCAGGCCTTCCACAGCGACCTCGAAGCCGGGGACGAATGGTTCTACGACGAGAAGCGCGCTCGCGAGATCGACTCCGTCGCTCGCCAGAATGTGTCGCACGCGCTCGATCGCCTGAGCCAATTGCTCAGCATCGTCAGCCCGGATCACACCGCGACTTCCCGACAGTCGTGTCGGTTTCACCACGCAGGGGAAACTGATTCGCGAGGCGATCGCTCGCGGATCGGCGAGAGCAGGAAAGGCGTGCGCACGCGGAGCTGGAACGCCAGCTGCCGCGAAGCGCTGGCGCATCACCCACTTGTCGCGCGCTGCCAGCGCTGCCTCGGGATCGTTGCTCGGCAAACCCAGGCGTGAGGCAACGAGCGCGGCGAGCACCGTCCCGGCATCGTCCACGGGAACGACAGCACGCACCGGAAACTCGGCGGCCAGCGAGACGAGGGCGCTGGCCGCGTGGTCGAGCTTCGAGAAATCGATCGCGAAGCGCGATCGCCAGGTCGAGCGTAGGACGTCAGGCGTATCTTCGACCACCAGAGTCTCGATCCGCAAGCGCTCCGCGGCTTGCAAGAAGGCTTGCGTCCGGTAACTGGTCGGCGTGGTCAACAGCAGGATGCGGCGCGGGGTATCGCTCATCGCCGGCGTGCTCCCAACGGATGCCTTACAGCCGATGGTAAGTGTAACGATCCTGAGATGCTCGTCGCCGTACCGTGACCGTGATCGTACCGGAGATCGCTCACGCCGTCGGTGCTGCGTGTTTCGTCGCGGTCTTGCGTACCGCCTCCCGTAAACCTTTCATGTAGCCGATCGCGAAGAGCCTGCCGAGCATCATGTAACCCGGCTCCGTATTCGGTTCGCCTTCCATGGTCGGAACATGGTCAGGACGCATGACGCCCTGGAAGCCGACCTCGTAGTAGGCCCGCATCGCTTCGAACATATCGGTCTGCCCATCATCCTGGAATGTTTCAATGAAGCGAGTCGGCGTGCCGCGGACGTCCCGGAAATGGACGAAATGGATCTTCTTTTGCTGGCCGAAGTGCCAATCCAGCGGGGGATGTCGGCTCCCATCGTGGAGAGTGTTCCCTGGCAGAACGTCAACCCGTGCATCGGGCTGGGGTAGAGGTCCAGGGCTTTCTGGAGACTCTCCGGTGTGATGAGAATGCGGGCGATACCGCGCAGCGCGGGGACGGGTGGGTCATCCGGGTGCAATGCCAGTTTCACCCCGGCCTCCTCGGCGACCGGAACGACCGCTTCGAGGAAGTACCGGAGACTCTCCCACAATTGCTGCTCCGTTACGGTGCCGACCTCGGTCGGTCCGGCCTGTTCCATGAGCTCGTGGTCATAGCTCGTCGTCAGTGCACCGCCGCGGGTCGGCGTGGTGACCGAGGTCCGTGCCCAATTGATGACGGCCATCCAGTTCCAGCACCAGACCGGTATCTCCAGCTTGCCCATGTTGCGGAGCAGGGTGATGACCCACTCGATCTCCTCGTCGCGCCCGGGCAGACCGAGCCGCGCCCGGTGCATCGGTGGCGATGCCTCGATCACCGAGACCGTGATACCGGCCTCACGGAAGCGCTGAAGCATGAGCAACAGCGGCATGAAGTCCCAGGGACGGTGCTCCTTGGGTGGAACGTCGCTCGGCACGATCGGCTGCGGAACACCGGGCGGGCTGTAGGCCTGGTGACCGCCAGCGACGTGCCCGGGGAGTGTGGTGACGGCATGTGTCACACCCAGTTGGAGCGCCAGGCGCCAGCGTTCATTCGGCCAGGGTGGAAGGATGAGTGCCAGTTCCATCGTCGCACCACCTTTCCGTGCGCGACGATTGTCGCGCATTCCAGCCACGACCGGAAGCGGGCTCACCCCGATGCCCGGAGCAGCGATCGTATCGCCACTCGTCGATCGGCTCGTTGCCAGTGCTGACGGTCACTGGTGAGGGCGATGGGGGAACCTGCCCAGTGCTCCTGACCCTGTACCGCAATCGGCTCGTCTGCCGCATACTGACGGGTCGGTGCAGCAGGCAACTGACACCAGTAGGGAGGACGGTATGGGCAAGCTGGACGGGAAGCGTGCTCTGGTCACTGGTGCGGGCATGGGTATCGGGCGGGGTATCGCACTGGCTCTGGCGCAGGAAGGTGCCGCCGTCGCGCTGCATTACGCGCACAGCCGTAGCGGCGCTGAGGAAGCGGCCGAGGCGATCCGCAGTGCGGGAGGGCGCGCGGTCGTGATCGGTGGTGACCTGCGCTCGGTAGCCGAGTGTCGTCGTGTCGTGGACGAGGCCGCTGCTGCCTTGGGTGGTTTGGACATTCTGGTCAACAATGCCGGGGTGACGCGTGCGCGACCTTTTCTCGATTTTCCGGGGGAGGTGTACGACGAACTCTTCGACCTCAACATGCGCAGCACCTTCTTCTGTTCGCAACAGGCGGCACGGTATATGGCAGAGCAGGGAGGCGGTACGATTCTCAACATCACCTCGATTCATGGGGCTGCTGGCTTTCCGCGGCATGCGGCCTACGCAGCGACCAAAGGTGCGATCATCGCTTTCACGCGTTCCCTGGCGATCGAACTCGCGCCGCTGCGGATTCGTGTCAATGCCATCGGCCCGGGCCTGATCGAAGTTCCGCGTTATTTTCAGATTCCTGGCTACACGACCGAGCTGGGCAATTCGCTCGTGCCGTGGGGTCGCGTCGGCCGTCCGGAGGACGTAGGGAAAGCTGCGGTCTTTCTGGTGTCGGACGACGCGGAGTTCGTGACCGGACAGGTGCTCTTCGTCGATGGCGGCACCCAAGCGCGGATGGGGCTGTGGTGGGATCAGGGGGACGCACCGCAGTGACGGGAGTGAACTCGTAGCGAGTTGCCATGCGGTGCGTCGACGCACCGCATGGCGACAAACGGCAAGAGCGCGGTCGAGCGACCGCGCTCTCGATCAGCGGAAGCGACGGGATTCGAACCCGTGATCTCGGCCTTGACAGGGCCGCGTGTTAGGCCTCTACACCACGCCTCCGCGTTGTCACGCCAAGAGTATGGCATATCCATGCCGTCTTTGTCAAGGTTGAC
>BEID01000068.1 GCA_002898975.1 bacterium HR27
CGGGTCACCGCACCCCTCCGCGTGCGGATGATCGCACAGGAGCGCGAGACTGGCGACCCGATACGGTGCGGCCAGTAGGCGCGTGATCGCAGCGGCGCTGCAGGCCCATTGAGGCCCTGTCCACGTCGCCAGCAGACGAATTGTTCACCAGTACAGGACTACATGGCGGATACGCGAGCGACGCCAGCGTTCGTCGTCCGAAAACGGTGCATCCTCCGCACCTTTCGGTCACGTCGCAGAATACGGACAACCAGCAGGAGGACGCTTCACCGTACCGCGCGCCGCACGAGTTCGACGATCCGTTCCTCTTCGGCCGGCGTGAGATCGACGATGGCGAAGGCGATCGGCCACATGTTGCCGTCGTCGAGGTGCGCCACGTCGTTGAAGCCGAATGTGAGATATCGCTCGTCGAAGCGATCCGGCGTGCGGAAAAAGCAGACGACCTTCCCGTCCTTGGCGTAGGCCGGCATCCCGTACCACAAGCGCGGCAGCAGTTCCGACGCTGCCGATCGGATCAGCGCATCGAGTCGTTCGGCGATCGTTCGCCACGGTTCGGGTGCCTCGGCGATCTTGTCACGGACGAGCGCTGCCCCATCGACCTTCGAAGCGGACGAGGTGGCTCGCCGCGGCGGCCTGCGATTACCCTCGCTCTGCTGCGTCGCATCTCCTGACATAGCACCCATTTCCTTCGTCGAGTTCGAGCCTGCGCTACCGCACCGCGAGCATACGCGACCAGTGAGCCGGTGGCCAGTGACAGACCCGATCGACCCGCTCTCGACTCACCGGCAGGCGTTCATCGGTCGAGCTGGCTGCGGACCGCATCCAGGATGGCATGCGCCTCGGCAAGTGCTCGTTCGGCCTCCGGGCGCGTGTACGCCTCGGCCGGAGTCAGCTCACCGAGCGCATCCGGGTAGCGAGTCGGTACGTACAGTTTGTCGAGCGCCAGAGCTGCCTGCTGGAGGGGCTCGAGTTCGTGGCGGAGCGGTTGCGGAAGCTCGACGATCAGCCGGTAGACCGAATGTCCCCAGGGGTCGAGATCAGCGGCGAACCAGAGCGCCTTCAGCGCCTTTTCGGCAGCTTGCTGGGCAAAGAAGCAGGCCTGGGCATACTTGCCGGCCACGAAGAGCGCGTGCGCTGCCTCCAGATCGTCATCAGCCTGGCGGAGCCAGCGCTTGGCCTCGCGCCGGCGCTTCTCCTCGCTCATACAGCACACGAGCCTCCCGTAGGACGCCGCGCAGGAAGGGGAGGTCCGCCCGCTCGGCGAACTCGGCTGGAGTATAGACCAGGACATCGACCGACCGCGGCGCGTCAGCGAGGAGCTCGAGGACGCGTCCGATACGCTCGAGCGGCTCGAGCTGAGTGTCCCAGACGACGATGAGGTCGAGATCGGAACGTCGGCCGGCAGTGCCCCGGGCATGAGAACCGAAGAGCAGGATGCGCTCCGGATCGAGCTCACGCACGAGACGCTCGACCGCAGTCGCCAGCCACGCTTCGACCGTTTCGCCGGCTGTCCGAGCATCCCGCGACATCGCCGCACGTCTCCTCTCCCGGACCGAGGATACCCGATCTCCCGGGAACGATCGTTCATCGTTCCGCAACGACTCGAGCAGCGGCACATGTTACGCTACCGAGCAGGGGCTCGACTGACGCGAGGTGGAACGATGAGCGCGCGAACGCGACCGATCCGGGTCCTGATCGTCTGCACACACAACGCTGCGCGATCGCAGATGGCCGAGGCCCTCCTGCGCTGGATGGCTGGCGATGCTGTCGACGTCCATTCGGCGGGTACAGAACCCAGGCCGGTGCACCCGCTGACCGTGCGGGTTCTCGAAGAGATGGGCATCGACGCGAGCGGCTTACGGGCCAAATCGGTCGAGGAGTTCCGCGGGCAGGCGTTCGATTACGTCATCACCGTGTGCGATCAGGCCCGCGAGCGCTGTCCGTACTTTCCGGGCGGGGAGCAGATTCACTGGTCGTTTCCCGATCCGAGTGCGGTCGAGGGCAGCGAGGAAGAGCGGCTGGAAGCGTTCCGGCAGGTCCGGGACGCCATCGCCCAGCGCCTCCGGCTGTGGCTGAGCGTCACGCTGCGTGGCTCGGCACACGGCCCGCTCCGCATCTGAGCCGTTCGGCGAAACCGGAAGCGGTCGCTCGACCACCTCACCGGAACCCTCTCGGCCCGGCTGTACCGTGCTACTGCCTTCCGGCCGTCGTGCACGGAGACGCTGTCGGCGAACAAGCGACCAGCAGGTCGTTCCGACCTCGTTGCCAGCACCGAGATCGCAGGGCGGAGACCTCGACTTCCGCTCTCCCCGAGAAGCGTCCCTCCGTGCCTGGCGACCGCCGACTGCGGGCGGGCCAGTGTGCGAGAGGGACAGGCGGGGCCATACTGCATCCGCGGGGGAGTCACGGCATCACCGTTCACCACGCGCTCCGCGAACCTGGTGCGCGCGTCCGAACCGTGCCCCACGCTCGCTCCCGCCCACGCGGAGTCGAACGGGTCAGCGAGCCGGACACGCCAGCCCCTTCCAGCTGGACTCGACGGATGCTGGTGACCGCTGAAGCCAGGACAGCGGACTACCGAGTGCAGGGGAAACTCGACGAGCTGCAGCGCCGGTCGTGTGCACGCGACGACCTCGCGGTAGTTGCCGGCGGGTAACGTGCCGTTGCTCGTTCGAGTGCAGTGAGCCTGCCGCCAGCTGGCATGTCTCGCTGCGGTCACTTGACTGATGACCTTGCGATGTGTATACTGGAGGCGTTCCCGAGGCGTGAGTTTTTCTTCGCCAGCCGATACTGTACCGGAGTAGGGTGCTCGGCAGAGGAGGCGACGCTATGGCGGAGGTCTTGCAGCCCGATCGCGTGCTCGACTGCAGCGGCTTGCTCTGTCCACTCCCGGTGATCCGAACCTCGAAAGCGATCAAGGAGATCGCACTCGGCCAAGTCCTCAAGGTGATCGCGACCGATCCCGGTGCACCAGCCGACATGGAAGCCTGGGCCCGGCAAACCGGCAACGAACTCATCGATGCTCACGAGGAGAATGGGAAGTACGTCTTCTTCTTCCGTCGCCTGCGCTGAGGTGGAGAGGAGGAAGTCATGGCCCGAAGCGATCCGGACGCCCCCAAGCGGCTCGCCATCATCGCCAGCAAAGGAACGCTCGACTTCGCCTACCCGCCCTTCATCCTCGGTTCGACGGCTGCAGCGATGGGTTGGGAGGTGGGCATCTTCTTCACGTTCTATGGGCTCCCGCTCCTGCTGCGGAACTACGATCCGAAGGTGAGCCCACTCGGCAATCCGGCCATGCCGCTCAAAATGCCGTTCGGCCCACAAGGATTCCGGCAGATTTCCTGGCCGATCCCAGCGATCGTCGAAGCGCTCCCGGGCTTCTCGCTGTTGGCGACGTCCCTCATGCAGCAAACCTTCAAGGAGAAGGGCGTCCCCTCCCTCCTGGAGCTCCGCCAGCTGTGTGTCGACGCGGGCGTCAACTTGATCGCCTGCCAGATGACGATGGACGTCTTCGGCTTCAAGAAAGAGGACTTCATTCCGGAGTGCACCGTCGGCGGAGCCGCGACGTTCCTCGAGTTCGCTGGCGACGCTGACGTCTCGCTTTTCGTCTAACGGGAGGAAACCGAGCCGTGAGCGAGGAGACCAAGAAGATCCTCTACGTGCAGACCCACGGCGTGGACACCCCGGAACGGAGCGCGACACCGTTCTTCTTGGCCGCGGCTGCAGCAGCGATGGAGATCGAGGCAGCGATCTACTTTACGATGAACGGTCCGACGCTGCTCAAGAAAGGCGTTCCCGAGACGCTCGTCGTGCCCAAAGCTGGCGGTGGAGGAGCGAAACTCAAGCATTTCATCGATCAAGCGCTCGACCTCGGCGTCAAGCTGTATGTCTGCCAGCCATCGCTCGACCTCCACGGCTTGACCATGGACGACCTGATCGAGGGGGTACAGATGATCGGTGGCGCTGCCTTCAATCTCATGGCACTGGAAGCGGATGCGGTGGTGGCATTCTGACCATGACGCGCGAAACACCGCGCTTCGCTCTCGTTCGGAGCTGTATCCTCCCGCTCGACCTCCATTACCGGGTCGAGCAGCACCAGTGGGTGCGTGTCGAAGCCGACGGAACGGTCACCCTCGGCTTGAGCGACGTCGCGCAGACCGTCGCGGGTCGCATTCTCCATGTCACCTTCCGATCGGTCGGGCGGTACTACGCGTACGATGCTACCGTCGCCGTCATCGAAAGCGCCAAGTGGCTCGGTGCGTACCGGACACCGGTCAGCGGAGTATTCCTGGAGATGAACCAGGCACTGCTGGCCGACCCCGAACTCATCAACCGGAGCCCGTATCGGCGCGGCTGGCTCGTGCGGATCCAGCCAGACGCGCTCGCCCGCGACCTCGCCAGGCTGCTGACCGGCGAGGAAGCGGTCGCGGCCTACGAACGCTTCATGGCCAGCCGCGGCCTTGACGACTGCGTGCATTGCGAGGGGTACGAGCTGCCATGACGCGAATCCGTCTCTTCACCCACCCGATCTGTCAGGGCTGTACCGAAGCGCTCGCACTCGTCGAGCAGCTGGCCCGGTCGGAGCCGGCACTGGAGGTCGAGGTCATCAGTCTCGCGACGCCCCGCG
Source organism: bacterium HR27 (assembly GCA_002898975.1). Taxonomy (GTDB): domain Bacteria; phylum Chloroflexota; class Chloroflexia; order Thermomicrobiales; family Thermomicrobiaceae; genus Thermomicrobium. Next base: position 4,628 of record BEID01000068.1, read on the forward strand.
GGCGAACGATGGCCCAGGAGGCCGGTGTCGTCGTGGTTCCGACGCTCGTGGTGGATGGCGAGCGGTTCGTCGGTGTGCCGAGTTGGGAAGAGCTTTGCACGCTCGTCCAGCGTGCGAGCCGGAGCGGAGGTGCGGCATGAGCGTCGCGACTTGGAGCCCAACCAAAGCGAGCGGACGCTATCGGGATGTCCCCGAGGACACCAAACGCCAGCTCTTCGAGGAGGTGAAGAGCGATCCGCGCTATCCGGATTTCCTGTATGGCTGCTACGAGTGCGGCATCTGCGTCTCTGCCTGCCCCTCGGCGCGCTTCTACGATTTCAGCCCGCGCGTCATCGCCCAGGCGCTGGCCCGCGAGGACGTCGATCGCTTCTACGAGATCCTCATGGAGGACATCTGGAACTGCGCTCAATGCTTCTCGTGCGTGCGCTGCCCGCGCGGGAACAACCCGGGCGGCCTCGTGACGCTCATGCGTGAGGTCGCTGTTCGCCACGGGCTCGAGCAGGCCCAGCAGGCACTCCAGGGATATTCGCGCGTCATCTACAAGATCATGCTCAAGGGGAACCAGGTCTCACCGGACATGCTGCAACCGGACTTCTTCCCCGACTGGGGCCCCTGGGTTCGCGAGTTCAGCCGCAACATGAGCACCTGGCGCAAGGCGATCCCCGTCGACACGTTGCGCAACGTGACCGATGCAGCCTGGCGGACAGACGACAAGACGTTGCGCGAACTCTACACCATCTGGTTCGAGACCGGGAACATGGAGGTGATCCGCGAAGTGGACGAGGGGTTGTACGAACTCTTGGTCGAGATCATGGAAGAGGAATTGGAGGCAGCATCATGAGCGAGCAGGTGATCCCTCTGACCGAACTCCGCGAACGCAAGGCCCAGCCAGTGCGACCGAATCCTGAGGAGGCACCACGGCCGGATCTGCGCGAGGAACTCTTCGAACTCGAGGCCCGTGGTGAGCTGATCGTCCACCGGGTGCCGGAACCCTTCGCCGAAGTGACCACCAAGTACGGTCGCACGAAGAAGGTGCCGATCGACCGTTTGTGGCATCACAAGTCGTGTGGTCAGTGTGGTCATATTCCGGGATATACGACCTCGATCCTCTGGCTCAACCGGCAGTTCGGGATCGACTACGTCGATCCCACCGATCAGACCTCCTGTACCGGGTGGAACTACTATGCATCGGCGACCTCGAACGCCGTCGCACAGATCCTGGTTATGTGCCGCAACTTCGCGGCCGCGTACGAGACCGGCTACTATCCCCTGATCCACTGTGGGACCAGCTACGGCCACTACAAGGAACTGCGCGAGCAGCTCGTCCACCACAAGGAACTGCGTGACCAGGTGCGGCGCGTGCTGGACAAGCTCGGCAAACCGCTCGTCGTACCGGAAGAGATCGTCCACTACAGCGAGTGGGTTCACGTCATGCGACACCGCATCGCCGAGCGGCAAGTGATCGACATGCACGACATCACGGCTTGTGTGCATCCAGCCTGCCACTACTACAAGATCGTGGCCGAGGACGCGATCTACGACCCGGATATCTACGGTGGTCAGCGCACGGCGACTGTCACCGCGCTCCTGCAAGCGCTCGGTATCACCGTGGCTGACTACTCGACCTGGTTCGACTGCTGCGGCTTCGGCTTCCGCCACATCCTGGTGCAACGCGATTTCACACGCTCGTTCGCGGTGCTCCGCAAGATCGAGGTCATGAAGGACGAAGCGAATCCGGACATGACGGTCACGCACGATACCGGCTGCGTGACCACGCTCGATAAGAGTCAGTTCGCCGCCAAGGCGCACCAGCGTCGCGTCGGCGTGCCGGTGCTGGCCGACTCGCAAGTCGCCGCCCTAGCGATGGGGGCGCATCCGTTCCGGGTGCTGCAACTGCACTGGCATTCGACCGACTGGCGTCCGCTGCTCGAGAAGCTCGGCATCGACTGGCAGCGCTACTGGGCCGAGTTCGAGGAGGACCTGGCGGCGATCGAACGAGGAGAAAAGCCTGGCCTGACCTGGGAAGACGCTGAGCAGCCGATTCTGACACGGTGAGGAGGGATACCGTGCGGGAGAACGGCCTTCCGGTTCTCGTCATCGGCGGCGGTCCCGGCGGGCTCGAGGCAGCTCGGACGGTCGCTGCCCTCGGAACACCAGCCATCTTGGTCGAACGCCGTCACCGTCTCGGCGGCACCCCCGATGCCGAACACTATGCCAAGCTGACGCACCACTTCCGCGATGCGGAAGAAGCCATCGGCGAGCTGGTCGCTGCGGTGACCTCCCAACCCCTGATCGAAATACTGACTCGGAGCGAGGTCACCGCCTGCGCGGGAGAGGT
>BEID01000069.1 GCA_002898975.1 bacterium HR27
GAACCACCAGCGCAGTGGAGGAGCAGGACGTGTGGGTGGCCGCGTTGCCCATCTCGGTAGCATGCGAGCTGATCGACGAGAGGATGAGGGGGTCGTCCATCGCGCAGAGCCTGCGCAGCGTTCCCAGCGCAGTGAACAGGGTGCCGAGGGTAGTGCGGACGAATTCACGGTTGGGTCGACTCGTCTGCTGACTCGAACCAAAACGAAATCCCGTCAACCGCCGTAACCGCGGGACCGTGCCCCGGTCGGCGGACGCTCGAGGGTGCTCTGCCGGCAAAAACGTCCACTCCTCACTCGTAAACGACAGTCGAGAGCCGAGAATGCTCGCCCTTTGGTGCTCGTGTCGTCACCCGAGGGTATCCTGCGTCTCTGTTGTACTCGCGTCGCTCGGTCCCTTTTCGCGCTGCCGTAGGAAACGGTCGGTTAACTGCTCGTCGATCGCCCGCAGCTGCCCGACCAACTGCGCGGCTGACCGCGTCGCGGCCCAGGTACGTGCCCAGGCCTGGGAGAGGTCGCACCCCAGAGCAGCGAGACGCTCGACGATGTCCGGGTGCGTCCACAATCCGGAAGGCTGATCTGGTTGTCCGAGCCAGTCGGGAGGATCGCTTCCGGCGAACAGTTCCCGCGTTGCTCGAGCCACGACGGCTCCGAGGGGAAGCGCCTGCTTCGCGAGGTCGCGCAGGAATTCGCTCTCGACGACGGACCACACGGCAGTGACGAGGGCTGACTTGACCAACAGCGAAGCCCAAGCAGCTGTGCCAGCGAGTTCGGCCGCTGCTCGGTCGGCGAGCAGTTCTCGCTCGAACCTCCTGGCTTGCTGCCAGAACGCGAAACGTGTGAGCCCGAACCGCACCAGCGGTCGGAGCAACGCGCAGATCGGATCGGGGAGGCGCACGGTGACGGTCGCTACGACCAGCAGGGCTGTACCGATGCAGTCAGTGAAAAGCGTTTCGAGTCGCTTGGGCCGCGTGTCCTGGCGACGGAAGTGGTCGAGTTCGTGGGCGATGAGCGCACGCAACTCGTCCTCGTCGAGAAGATAGAGCAGGACCAGCGAGAGCCCGAGCGTCCGCCCGGTGACCGTCGTGTCGACCAGGCGAACCGGGGATTCGGTCCCAAAACTCAGCGGACCGAGCGCGATGAGCACGTTGTCCGGCGGCGTAGTGCCCAACCGGCGGGCGACCTCGTCGACGAGTGCCCAGAGGGCCGGTGCCTGGGTGCGGGTTACCGGTAGAGCGCTGCCGATTTCGTCAGGTAGACCTGCGTGCGTTGGTGCGGACGTCATCGTGCGGCGTTCCTTCACGCTCTCTCGCGGGTATGACGCTCGGACGCTGATGGCGCCCCCGTCGGTCTGCGAGAGGGGGCCAACTGGCCGGGTGACTCGGTGCACGAGGGTGAGTCCGGACGATGCGCTCGTTCCCGATCTGGCGCGCGTGAGTTCGTGCCCCCCACATGGTAAGCGCCCGTGCCCCACGTGGCGCCGTGTTCGGGGCCGGGAATGCCGGGACCGTGCCCCGCAGTGGGAGCAGGTGCGGTTCGGGACAGTTGCTGGTTCGCTGCGAACGCGTACCGATCGAGCGACTGGCGATCGGTGCAGTAGCTCGGGTATCGGTCTCTGGTCACTTTTGCTCTCGTCACTTTTGCGCGCTCCTACCTGTGGTGGCCCCTCGTGTCTGCTGGCGGACGACGCGGAGCAGCTGCGAGAGCCGCGCGATCAGCCTGGTGAGGTCGCGGTCGATCGCATCGATCGGGCCGACGAGTGCAGCTGCTGGCACCGCAGCCGGTACGGCTGCGCGCCAGGCCTGGGCGAGGTCGACGCCGAGCGCGTCCAGTCGCGCGTGCAGCGGCGGGTGGGTATCGACCGGATGCGCTGTCCGCTCGCGTGCGATCCAGTCCGGCGGCTGGGGTGTCTGCATCGCCTGCGCGGCCAGCCAGGCGACTGCCGCACCGGCCGGTGGTGGGTCGGCCGCACCGTTCTCCACCGCTCGCTCGAGGTAGAGCGACCAGGCCGGAACTGCGACCGCGACCTTGAGGAGCGCCGTCGCGAAGGGGAGCGCTCCCGCCACGCGCGCTGCCACACCGTCGGCTGCGAACTCGCGCTCGCGGGAATGCGCAGCGGTCGCGAGCGTGAACCGCTCGACCGTGAAGCTGAAGATCGGCAGCAGCGGAACGACCGCCACGGCACGAGCGTCGCGGTCGAGGGTCGCGCGCAGGGTCTCGAGCGCCTCGGCAGCGGCGCGGAGTGCCGGTGCGTATTCCCGCGAGTAGCGGGTGTCTTCACCGTGGAAATGCGCCAGCTCGTGCGCGACGACGGCTGGAAGCTCGCGTTCGTCCCAGAGATGGAGGAGTGGCAGCGAGAGGCAGAGCGTGCGGCCCGTCACTCGCTGGTTCGGCAAGATGACCGGCACCTCGATCGCGTAGCAGTTGGGCTCGAGTGTGAGAACGAGGTTGTCCGGGGGCGCGGTGCCGACGGTGCGCGCGACCTCGTCGACCAGTCGCCAGAGCGTGGGCGCCTGCGCCCGGGTCAACGACACGGCGATCTCCTGGTGCTCGAGCGGCTTGCCCCAGGCGAGAGCAGTCGCTGCCGTCCGCACGGCCGTGTAGCCGCCCAACAGGAGGATGCCGAGAAGGAAACCAACCCAAATGCGCTCGACAAAGACGGCCATCAGGAGCGCGAGGCTGCCAGTGACCAGCACCGAGAGCGCGAGGCCGAGCAGGGCGGCACCGATACCGGTCGCGCGCACAGCCTGCCGGAAGAGCGCTGGGAGACGCTCGCGCGACTGCCGCGCCTGGCTGGCTCGATGGGCGACGAAACCGAGCATACCCAGGCCGAGGAGACCGGTCAGGATCCCACCGGTCTGGAGCCAGCCAGCGGCGGCGAAGAGGTCGCACTTCGATCTGTCGCGCGCCGCGGGATACTGGCAGTAGATCTCCAGGCGGGTCTGGTCGGGATTCGCATTCGCCTGGAACGTGCCGAACCGGCTCGCATACGTCTCGAAGGTGCGAGCATTCAGCTCGCTCCGGACACAGGTACCGCTCAACCAGACCAACGCTGGCAGCAAGAGGACGACCAGGACGAGCCCGAGATGACTCCGGTTCTGCGGTTGTTCCACCATCTGCCCTCTCCCTACGAGACCGACCAACGAAGCGCTCGCCTGCAGTCTCGCTGACCGGCGGGAATCCTGGTATTCCCGTCGAGCAGGTGCCTGAAGGCGAAGGCTCCGGTCTCCTCGTGCTCGCTGGGCCAGTCGTGGGCCAGTCGGCGGTCGGTCTCCCGCCCGGTCAGCTACGGCAGCTGACTAGCCGGCCGGCGAGTTCCAGGGCGAGCCAGGCGGTCGAGAAGAACGGGATCAGCGGGAGGCCGGGTGTGGGCCGCAGCGCGACGACGAGAAAGGCGAGGGCGATGCCGATCACCGTAGGTGCGGTGCCGGTGAGGAACGAGCGCCGACGTCGGCGCGCCTGGGCAGCGAGCGCGGCGGCGAGGAGCAGGTCGAGTGCCCCGAGCACGAAGCGCTGCCCGTGCGGTAGGAGGAGCACGACATTGCCGAAGAAGAACGGTGCAGGCAGCTGTGCCGGGCTCGCTGTGGTGGCGGGAGCGGGCAACAGGAAGAGCCCGCTGTCGATCGCCGACAGGGTGGCTAGGACGAGTCCCAGCGGCGCGGGGCGTGCTGGAAGCAGCGAGGCGAGCAGGCTGCCCCCGGACAGCGCGAAGAGGAAGACGAGCCCGTCGGTCCACGGATAGAGGCGGACTTCGAGGAGCGCGCCGGTCACGAGCGTGAGCAGGCTGACGGCCGTCCCCGCGACGAACCAGCGACGCGCGTGCCGGGTGGCGAACCAGCCAGCCGTCGCCGTACCGGCCAGGAGCGTCGCATCGAAGCCGAACTCGGCCAGGCGGAACACCGGTCGCCTCGCATCTGGTGTGCTGACCGCGTCCTCAGTGCGGTACCGACCGCATGGCAGCGAGTGTAGCGCGGCACGCAGCAGTTCGCATCTCCGGCGTCCCTCGTGCACCCCGCGCACGCCGCGCGCGGAACGGCTCCGCCGAGCCAGTGCAGGGCCCAGAACGCTCGCCCGGCAGCGCCTGCTCGCGGTACCGGTCGCGAACACGCTCGGCCTCGCTTCCCCGCTTCATCCGGACGCGTCCGTCCGCGGATTCCTCGCCGGTCGAGCGTCTGGGGGCTGAGGTAGGCCACTGGTCGCTCGGAGCGGACGGTCAGCCTGAGCGCGCGTCGAGGAGCGCCTGCAGGCGCCGAACGAGTTCCTGTGCCTTGGACTGAGCTGCCTGTGGGGACAGGGCTCCTTGGCGCATGCCGCAGTGGGCGAGGTCGTTGCGGAGCTGTGCCAGCTGGTTCCAGAGATCGCCGATATCCCAGCCGGGGTGGTGGGCAGCCAAGCGCGAGCCCTGTCTCGCCACGGCGCCGAGTTCGCCCAGGCTCCGCTCGGCCTGCTCGCGTTCCGCCATCCGCTGCCAGTGGGGATGCACTTCCGGCATGAACGCCCAGATATACCAGCTGACGAACCACTCGCGGGCCATGGTGACGGCCTGGAGGACGAGTCCCTTGTCGAGCGCGTAGCGGACAGCAGCGAGTTGCGCGCGCAGGACGGCCTCGTCGAGCCGCTCCGGCTCGGGATGGGCGAGCGCGGCCACGTCGGTCGCGAGGCGATCAGCCAGGCGAGCGAACGGTGGAGCCCAGCGGGCCAGCTCGTCTTCGGCACTCTGCAACCGCTCCCGGAGCCGGTGCGCAGCTCGAGCCGCGTCGACGGGCCGGTTCAGCCGGATCGTCTCGCTCCACTCCTCGAGGGCCTGGCCGACACCTTGCAGTCGCTGGGGCAACTCCTCCGCGCCACGCCGCCTGGCGGCGGCATGCGTCTCGCTGAGACGCTGGGCCAGCAGCCGGCCGTCACCGGAGCGCTCGAGTGCCTCGATGCCGCTGAGCCAGTCGGCCAGGTCGAGGAGCGGGGTCAGGTCGAAGACCGGCGCCTCGCCGCTCGCCGGATCGCGTGCCTCGTAAGCACCGTAGAGGATGCGCTCAAGCGTCACGCCCTGGAGGTGACGCAGGAGCAGCGCGGCGACTGCGGCGAAGAGCGGTAGCGAGCGGAAACCGTGGGTGACGTCGATGACCAGGTGTGACCCCGCAGGGACGGCTCCGGCTAGCTGTTCGAAGATCTGCCACAGTTCGGCCTGGCTCCGTCCCGGCGGGATCGGGACTGGCCGCACCCGGTCGCCGAGGTGGTCGCGGAGCGTTGCCCAGTGGGGCCCGCGCTCGGCTTCGGCAGTGAGGAGGACGAGCACCTGCTCGGGTTCGAGCCAGGCAGCGAGGGCCAGTGGGAAGAGGTGCGTGGTGGAGCGGCGCACGGCTCGCCCGTCGTCCCAGACGTAGGTGACTGGCCGGTAGTCTCCGGTGCCGAGGAACGTCACGATCCGCATCGCACCCCCCCTCGCTGACCACAGGACGAGTGCCGGTACGCAGGAGCCTCCGACGACTGGTACGATCGCGCCATTGTGCCGGTGGCTCGACGATCGAGCAGTATGTCAGCACGCAGTCGCGCTGGCAAGTGGCCCCGTCCGCTGGAGGCGCCCGGCCGGGACGGGCGAGAGGTGGGAACGGATGCAGCCCTGGCGAGACCGGAACGGACGCGTCCTCCCGACACCGCTCCAGGACGACCCCTCGTGGTGGGAACTTTCGGGTGTGGCGCGCGAGGCGGTGCGGCTGGCCATGCGGACGGTCGCACACCCGGGCACGGCCCACGGGCTCGACGCGACGACCGAGGAGCGACTCGCCCAGCGACTGATCCGGCCGCTGGCCCAGCGTCCTCGTCCGGCAGACCAGCCCAAGCGAACGCCGGAGGGGCGAGCGGGTGGCGAGCGGGCGAGCGCCCTCGAGCGCCGCACGTCCAGCCACCAGAACACGACGGCCAGCGAGCGGGACGCCGGCCGTGCGCGCGCGGCAGCGCTCGCGGCTGCCGAGGAGCCACCCGATCCAGACCAGGTGCTCGCCAGGCTCGCTGAGGCCCTGCGGGCGTTCTGCTCGCTCGTCCCCAGTCCGCTCACCGTCGAGCGAGTCGCGGCCGGACGGCTGGAGATCCGAGCGGAGCCGGCCGCAGGCTCGCACCGTGCGCCCCTTTTGGTCGTGCAGCTCGTCGCCGCTGGGGTGCAGGTGGGTCGCCTGCAGCAGCGGGTCGACCGCTGGCTGGGTACGGGGACGGAGCGGGTCTGGCTGCTGGATCCGGCTACTGGGGTGGTGACGGTGCACCGGGCGAGCCGGTCACCGCGCTGGTACAGCGTGCCCTGCCGAGTACCGCTCGAGCCCTGGTGGCTGGACTGGGGGATCGACCTGACCGCACTCTGCGACCGGCCAGCCGGACAGCTGCTCGTCCCGCTGGCGAGCGCGGGGGACGGGACGCTCAGGCTGCGTCGGTGAGCATGAGGAGCACGGTCGTCCCGTGCTCACTCCCCTTGACGATGACGGTGAGGGCGGCATCGCCGCGTTTGGCCGCGACCGAACTCTGGGGCGACGGCTGGAGCGTCCAGCCGAGCTGCGGGAGCGCTGTCCGGTAGAAGTCGAGCACCTTGTCGGCTGGATCGGGCGTGGCGAAGCTGATGGTGCCGCCGTTCTGCACCTGCGTCGCGAGCGGCGACAGCTCGCCCGGCTCGGAGCCGGGATACTTGGGCACCTGGTGCATTTCCCAGACCGGGATGAACTCGTAGGAACCGGTGGGTGCAGTGCTTCTGGCTGACTCGCGGGTCGTGCCGGGTGTCCCCGTCGCGACCGGCTCGCTGGCTCCTGCCTGGCCCGATCGCTGGCGGTTGCGGCATCCCGCGAGTGCGATGGCGCTCCCGAACGCGAGCGCGAGGAACCGGCGGCGTCGCATCGTCTC
>BEID01000070.1 GCA_002898975.1 bacterium HR27
CCAGGAGACGACTGGCAGAAGTTCGCCAACCTCCGCCTGCTGTACGGTTACCAGTACACCCAGCCTGGGAAGAAGCTCCTCTTCATGGGTGCGGAAATCGCACAATGGCGGGAATGGAACCACGACACGAGCCTGGACTGGCACCTGCTCCAGTACCCGCCGCACGAGGGCGTGCGGCGCTGGCTGGCCGACCTCAACCACCTGGCTCGGCGAGAACCAGCACTCTACGAACTCGATTGCTCACCGGAAGGGTTCGAGTGGATCGACTGCAACGACGCCGAAAACAGCGTTCTGGTCTATCTCCGCAAGAGCCGCCGACCTGGCGAGGAGCTTCTGGTCGTCTGCAACTTCACGCCAGTTCCCCGGCAGAACTATCGCGTCGGGGTTCCTGCTCCGGGATTTTGGCAGGAACTTCTGAACAGCGACGCGCGCGACTACGGCGGCAGCGGTTGGGGGAATCTCGGCGGCGTGGCAGCCGTACCGGTACCCTGGCACGGCCGATCCTGGTCGTTGACCTTGACGTTACCACCGCTTGCGATCGTCATCTTCAAGCGAGTCACTGATGGGAGTCGCCCGTGAAGTATGTCTGCATCCACGGACACTTTTACCAGCCACCGCGCGAGAACCCTTGGCTCGAGGTCGTGGAACTCGAGGACTCTGCCTATCCGTACCACGACTGGAACGAGCGCATCACGGCAGAGTGCTATGGGCCGAATGCCTGGTCCCGCATCCTCGACGCGCACGGCCGCATCATCCGGATCGTGAACAATTATGCATGGATCAGCTTCGATTTCGGTCCGACGCTCCTCCGCTGGCTGGAGCAGGAAGCACCGGACGTCTATCGCGCCATTCTCGCCGCAGACCGCGAAGGATGCGAGCGGTTCGCTGGACATGGGCCAGCCATCGCGCACCCCTACCATCATGTCATCCTGCCGCTGGCCAACGAGCGTGACCGGCGCACGGAACTCCTCTGGGGACTCCGCGATTTCGAGTACCGCTTCGGTCGAAGGCCCGAGGGGATCTGGCTGCCGGAAACTGCGGTCGATCTGGCCACGCTCGACATGGTCGCGGAGATGGGCATCGCGTTCACTATCCTCGCGCCACACCAGGCCGCAGCCGTGCGCGCCCCCGGTTTCACTGCCTGGCAGGACGTTTCGGGCGGGCGCGTCGATCCGACGCGTCCCTACCGCGTCTCGCTCCCATCCGGTCGCTCGATCGTCGTATTCTTTTACGACGGTCCACTATCTCGCGACGTGGCCTTCGGTGATCTCCTCAACGATGGGCGCCTGTTCGCCGCTCGCCTCCTCGCTGCTGCAGGTGACTCGAGCGACCAGCTCATCCACATCGCGACGGACGGAGAAACGTACGGTCACCACCACCGCTTCGGCGATATGGCCCTCGCCGCGGCGCTGGCAGCGCTGCAGGCCGAGCCAGACGCTCGCATCGTGACCTACGGGGCCTACCTCGCGACCCATCCACCGACCTGGGAGGCGCAGATCGTCGAGCAGACGGCCTGGAGCTGCGCACACGGTATCGAACGCTGGCGGAGCAACTGCGGATGCAATTCGGGCGCCCATCCCGGTTGGACACAAGAGTGGCGTGGACCGTTGCGGGAGGCACTCGACTGGCTCCGCGACACGGTCGGCTCGCTCTACGAGCAGCACCTGAGTGCGCTGCTGAGCGACCCCTGGGCTGCGCGGGACGACTATATCGAGGTCATCCTCGACCGCTCACCGCAGAACGTGCAGCGTTTCCTCGATCGCTGGCAAACACGCGCCCTGGAGCCGGAGGAACGGGTACGCGTCCTCGAGGCGCTCGAGATGCAGCGGTATGCCCTGCGCATGTACAGTAGCGACGCCTGGTTCTTCGATGAACTCTCCGGACTCGAAACGGTGCAGGCACTCCAGGCAGCTGCACGAGTGATCCAGATCGCCGAGGACCTGTTCCAGACCCCACTCGAAGCGGAGTTCGTCGAGCGTCTCGCTCGGGCACCGAGTAACGTCCCGCAGTACCGCGACGGGCGGGGTGTGTGGGAACGACTCGTCCGGCCGACCCGCGTCGAACTCGCGAACGTTGCCGCTCACTACAGTTTGAGCGCGCTCTTCGAAGACTATCCGGAACGAACGAGCATCGGCTGCTTCGAAATCGAGCAGCTCGAAGGGACAGCGCAGCGAGCCGGACGCGCGCATCTCTTCGTGACGCGTGTCCGGGTGACCTGCACGCTGACGGGCCGCAACCAGTCGTTCATCAGCGCCGCCCTCCATCTCGGCGACCACAACCTGGTCGGAGGTGTCGAACCGGACGGGTCGCCAGAGCGGTTCGCGCAGGTACGGGACATGCTCAGCGAGCCGTTCGCGCGTGCTGACCTCGCCGAAACTGTGCGCGCTTTCGACCGTGCCTTCGGGCGAGCTGAGTACTCGCTGCGCTCGCTGTTCAAGGACGAGCAGCGAAAGCTGCTCGAGATCATCCTCAACGCGACACTGAGCCAAGCCGAAGACTTGTACCGGCATCTGTACGAGGACAGCCAGCCCCTGATGCGGTTCCTCCTCGACCTGGGAGTCCCGATCCCACGTGCGTTCTTGACTGCGGCTGAGGTGACGGTGAACGCCGAGCTGCGCCGTCGCTTGAGCGACCCACGTCCGTCCTTCGAGACACTCGCTCTGTTGTTCGAGGAAGCGGAGCGATGGCAGCTGCAACTCGACCATGCCGGACTGGCCTACGCCTTGCAGGAGACGATGGAATCCCTCGCACAGGAGTGGGAGACCCGGCCGGACGATCTGGAACTGATCGAGGTTCTCACGGGACTGGTTCGCCTGGCCAGCCATCTCCGCGAGCCAGTCAACACCTGGCGTGTCCAGAACGTCGCCTACGAGTTGATCCAGCGCGAGCTCCCAAAGCAACGGTGGCAGGCACAGCGAGGCGATCCAGCCGCCCGCGAGTGGATCGAACGGTTCCGCGCGCTCTGCGATGCGTTCTGGATCGCTCTCGACGAGATCGAGCGGAGCTTCACCGCCGCTTGAAAGGCAGTGGCAGCACGACGGTACGCCTTTGCGCCCGCGCTCGTGCCACCGCTTCGGCATGAGCCAGCCGCGCGAGCTCGTCGTCGAGCGGCACGAGCGGTTCCTCCCAACCGTGCAGCCGAAGTGCACAGGCGATGAGAAAATCAGCCAGTTGTGGATTTTTCGGCAGAAGAGGGCCGTGCAGATAGGTGCCGATCGCATTGCGGTACCGGCACCCCTCGGTTCTATCCTCGCCGTTGTTTCCGTAGCCGATGCGCACGACACCGAGCGGCTGAGCGGTGGGGCCGAGAAACGTTCGCCCGCTGTGATTCTCGAAGCCGACGAGTTCGCCGAACTCGTGCGACTCGACGACGACATTCCCGATCATGCGACGGCTCCCAGCGACCGTCCAGGCATCGAAGATGCCGAGACCTGGAAGCTCGGGGCCGTCGTGCGGTCGGTAGAAGTGGCCGAGGAGCTGATACCCACCGCAGACGGCCAGGACGGGGACACCGCGCTCGATCTCTCCGCGCAGAACCTCGCCCTTCGCACCCTGCAGGTCGAAGGCTGCGGCGATTTGCTCGCGATCCTGACCGCCACCCCAAAAGAAGAGATCACAGCACCCCGGTTCGAGCGGCTCGCCGACGCCGATCTCGCGCACTTCCACCTCGATACCGCGCCGGCGACAGCGCTCGACGAGGGCCAGTACGTTTCCCCGATCGCCGTAGATGTTCATCGTGCGGGCATACAGCCAGCCGATACGGAGACGCACCGTTCATCCTCGCTACTGAACCCAAAACGATGGGAGGAGTCCTCGCCGAGCCAGCTCCCGGCGCAGCTGGAGCATCGCAGTATAGGTCGCGAGCACCCAACCGCACGATCCAGGCGGAAGTGTCGCGACCCAGCGATCGAGCGCTTCGGCGACACCCCGGTAGCGCGCTGCCGGTACGACGCCAGCATAGGCCAGACGGAGCGCCATCTCCCCACCCCGGATGCCGCCGGTGCTGATCGGCACCGCCAACTGCTGCAGCGCTTCGACGTCGACGTCCCAGAGCCAGGAGACGTCCCGCCCATCAGCATCGAGATCGTTGATCAAGATCAGGACAGGACAACGCTGCCGTGCCAGAACCAACAGCCGAATCGCTTCGTTGAAGCCCGTCGGATTCTTGACCAGCACGAGCGTCAGTTCGCGCCCAGCGAGCCGTACGCGCTCTTGCCGGCCGAAAGCTGCCTCGACAGTGGCGAGCCCACGCGCCACCAGAGCAGCATCGAGACCGAGCGCCAGCCCCGCTGCGGCCGCTGCGAGCACGTTGTATGCGTTGTACACACCAGCGAGCTGGCTCTCCAGCATCAATGCACTGCTCCCGACCGTGATCTCGAGCTGGAGCGGCACGACCGAGTCGACCGAGCGACCGGTAACCGTTAACGGTGGCCGGGTGAAGGCGCAGCCTGCACAGCGATAGATACCCAGGTGACCGAGAAACACGCGCTCGTAGGTCAGTGTACTGCCGCAGCGCGGGCAGAGCCGCCAGTCGGCGGCATGCGGGAGGGCCGGGAGCGCCACAGTGAGATCGTCGAGGCCGAACGTCCAGCGACGCGCACCGAATGGTTCGGTCAGATCGGCCAGGACGGGATCGTCGGCGTTCACGACAACGAGCGCATCGGATGGTAGCGCGGCGAGCGCGGCACGCCAGGTGCGAACGACCGTTTCGAGTTCGCCGTACCGATCCAGCTGGTCGCGGAAGAGATTGAGCAACACCAGCATCCGGGGCTGCAATGCCTGCACCGCCGCTGGCAACGCGAACTCGTCGACTTCGACGACGCCGATGTCTCCCCGGATGCGACCGGTGAGACTGCTCGCCTCGATGAACGCCGAGGCGATGCCACGTGGTAGGTTGCTGCCGGAGCGGTTGTGCACCACCGCGAGGCCGCTCGTCTCGAGCAGGGCTGCGACGGCCCGCGCCGTCGTCGTTTTCCCGTTCGTCCCGGCGATGACGATGGTGCCGTGTGGAAGCTGCCGGGCAAGTTCGCGAAGCAAGCCCGGATGCAACTGCAATGCCAGAAAGCCCGGCAACGCGGTTCCACCGCCGATCCGGAACCGGCGCGCCCCCCAGGTCACGGCGCGTCCCGCCACGGTGGCCAGGCTCGTCCGGAGTCCCATCGCTCTCGCGTCAGCGCCCTTCGGTCGTGCCAACGAGCACACTCACCGTCGTGAGGGAGCGGACATCCACGAGTGGCCGTACAGTGACCCGCAGCTCGTCCTCCGCAGCTTGCCGGTTCCCGCTCACCGCCACACCGATCACCAGGCCGGCCGGAATACCGACGGTGCGCCCGCTCGTCACCACCAGCTCCCCTTCACGGAAGGGCGTATCAGGAGGTAGATGGCGCAACTCGAGCAACCCCTGTCCCCGCCAGCCCCGCCCGTAGACGATACCTTCCGCACCGGAATCGAGCAGCTGTGCACCGAGCTGAATCGAGGGATCCGTCAAGACAGTGACCTGTGCCCGATCGCTCTCCACACGCGTGACGAGACCGACCAAGACATTGGGGTTGAGCACTGCCATGCCGACTCGCACGCCGTCGTCGCTGCCGCGATCGATGACGAGGACGCGTTGTGGTTGCTCCGGATCGTACCCGATCACGTGTGCGGCCAGGAGCTGAAGGCCCGGATGCGCCTGTTGAAACTGCAGCTGCGCGCGGAGCTGCTCGAGTTCCTGCTGCGCGCGGCGTGCTTCCGCCAGTTGAGCGAGCAAGGCGTCACGCTCGGCACGCAGCCGCTCGAGTTCCTGCTGCAATTCTCGCTCACTCGTGAACGACGGAAGCCGGAGATCTGCCCCGAGAACGCTCGCGGCACGCTCGAGCTCGACGAGCACACCCACGATGGGAGCACGCAACGGCGCCAGCCGCTGCTGGCGATCCACAAGAATCGAGAGCAGGCTCACGGCGACGAGTACGAGTGCGAGGATCGCCGTTCGGCGCAGGGTAATCGACATGCGTCACCCAGTGCGTGTTCAGGTCGTCGACGTCGAAGTAGCCGGCGTCCGCCGCTGCTGCGTCCCTTGCAGCGCCCGCTGGTAGAGATGCAGCGCTTCGGCGACACGCCCGGTACCGCGCGCGACGCACGTCAACGGGTCATCGGCGAGATAGACCGGGATCCGGAGCTCTGCCTGCAGCCGCTTGTCCAGGCCCATTAGGAGCGCACCACCACCGGCCAAGACGATACCCCGTTCCATGATGTCCGCCAGGAGTTCCGGTGGCGTTTCCTCGACACACGAACGGACTGCCTCGATGATCTGGTTCACCGGGCCCGCGATCGCCTCACGGATTTCGACCGAACTGACCTCGACCGACTTCGGCAGCCCGGTGAGGACATCACGTCCACGCAAGATGACACGTCGCTCCTCTTCCAGCGGATAAGCCGAACCAGCGGCGATCTTGGCATTCTCGGCGGTTCGCTCGCCGATGATCAGGTTGTGGTCACGCCGCGCCCACTGGACGATCGCTTCGTCGATTTCGTCACCCGCCACACGGATCGACCGGTTCACGACGATCCCGCCCAGCGAGATGACCGCGACCTCGGTCGTTCCACCGCCGATATCGACGATCATGCTCCCGACCGGCTCATTGATCGGCAATCCTGCACCGATCGCGGCCGCCATCGGCTCTTCGATCGTGTAGGCCTCGCGTGCACCGGCGCTCAACGCCGCGTCCTTGGCTGCTCGCTTCTCGACCTCGGTCACGCCCGAGGGAATACCAATCACGACCCGGGGATGCGGTGTCAGCAACTGCTGGGCGTGCACCTTGCGGATGAAGTAGTGGAGCATCACCTCGACCGTATCGAAATCGGCG
>BEID01000071.1 GCA_002898975.1 bacterium HR27
GGAGGAAGGGCCGATTCGTGGAGCAACGTACGGATCTCGGCCCAGTCACGCGACGGCTGGTCGCTTTCGACTGCGACCTGCACGCGGGTACCGCGCAATCCCTGCCGGACGACCGTCTCGGCAACGATCCGGTATCCCGTGAGGTCGAGCGAAGCGGCGAGCCGCGTCGCCACCTCGTCGACCGCAAGACCGACATCGATCAGAGCACCGAGCAGCATGTCGCCGCTCGCGCCCGAGAACGGGTCGATGACCGCAACGCGCATGCGCGCACCTTTCAGCTTGCCGCCACGAGGGGGTGACGGCGACCTCGCCGGGCTTCCTCCTGTGCCCGGAGCTGTCCGCAGGCCGCCGCGATCTCCACACCACGCGAGTAGCGTACCGTCGCGGGGATCCCGTAGTGCTCGAGCACAGCGCGGAAGCGCTCGATCCGCTCCGGTGATGGGCGTCGATAGAGCGGTGCTGCTGGAGTCGGGTTGTAGGGGATGAGGTTCACGTGACAGAGCAGCCCGCGCAGCTTCCGGGCAAGCTCAGCAGCGGTCTTCTCGTCGTCGTTCAGCTCTTCGATCAGGACATACTCGAATGTCACGCGCCGCCCGGTCTTCGCCACGTAGCGGCGACAGGCCGCAAGCAACTCGTCGACCGGCCAGCGCCGGTTGAGCGGTACGAGCTGCGAGCGCAGCCCGTCGTTCGGCGCGTGGAGCGAGACAGCCAGCTTGACCTGGTAGGGCTCGTCGGCGAGCCGGTCGATGAACGGCACCATCCCAGCAGTCGAGAGTGTGATGTGCCGGGCACCGATTCCCAGTCCCTGGCGATCGTTGACGATCGCGACGAACTGCATCACCTCGTCGTAGTTCTGGAACGGCTCGCCCATACCCATGACGACGATGTTCGAGAGCCGCCGTCCCCGCTCGCGAGCGACCCGCGCCGCATACACGACCTGGCTCACCATCTCGCCAGCCGTCAGGTTACGGATCAGCCCGGAAAGCCCGGTCGCACAGAAGCTGCAGCCGATCGCACAGCCGATCTGGCAGGAGACACAGACCGTCGTGCGATCCGGGTAGAACATGAGTACGGTCTCGACGAAATGCTCGTCGTCCGTCCGGAAGAGGAACTTGATCGTCTCCCCGTCGTCGGTCGAGCGCCGGCGCACTTCGACCAGGCTCGTGATCGGCAAACGGGCAGCGAGTTCCTGCCGCATCGACTTGGGGAGCACGCTCATCACCGCATAGTCGAGCGCGAGTTGCTGGTAGGCCCAGTGGAACAGCTGCCGCGCGCGATACCGCGGGTAGCCCTGCTCGACGACCCACGCTTCCAGCTCGGCCAGTTGGAAGTCGTGGAGTGTCCGCAGGCGCCCCGTCCGGAAACGCTCTGGTGTCGTCGATCGGGTGTCGTGCATACTGTCCGAGATTCCTTCACGTCGTTCGCTCATCCAGTTAAGTGTATCAACGTGCTGGCCGGCTGATGACGCCGTCGAGCGCAGCTCGGTACTGACGAATCCGAGCTTCGAGCGCCTCCGCCTCGAAGACCCCGAGATAGCCCGGCAAGCGCTCACCGCGTGCGCGGTGCCAGCAACGGTACGCCCAATCCACCAGCGCGATGTCGAGCCGACGGCGGAGCCAGAACGCGCGGAACCCGTACCGCAGCAGCGTCCGCACTTGCCGCGCGCGTCGCCGCCACGGCCGGGTCAGCACGTCGAGGTCATCCGGATCAGCGAGACCTCGTTCGACGGCACTTGCCAAATAGTGCCGGACGTCGCGCGACCGCCGGCGAGCCTGGACGACCGCGATGACCGTTAGCCCCACCGCACCAGGAAGCAGCACGAGGACTGGGTAACCGAGGAGCACGACGGCCGCGAGCGCGCCACTCTCCTCCGCTTGCGCTAGTGTGACCGCTCCGTTCCAGAGCGCATGGAGCAACACCGCGCCGATCAGCCCGCCTGGCGGGAGCAACCAGCGAGCGAGCGGTGACCGCACCTGCACCGCCAGCCCGATACCCAGGCCGGTCACCGCGGTGTAGAGCGGGTGGCCGAAACCGGTCAGAATGCCCCGAATGACGAACAGGGCGCCTGTCCCTGCCAGCCCTCCTTCCAGGAACGCAGCGGCGTAGTAAAAGAGATCTTCGACGACGGCGAATCCCAGACCGACCAGCCCACCGTAGACGATGCCGTCAGCAACGTCGTCGAACTCGTGACGCGCCAGCAGGAACAGCGCGAACGGGAACGCACCCTTCGCTACTTCTTCCATCAGCGGTGCGAAGAGCACTGTCCCGATCGCATCGCGTGCCCCGGCGGACAGGCCCAGTAGTGCGCCGGACGACGATTCGAGCACTGCCGTCGCCAGCCCGCCACCGAGCGTCGCCACGCCGGCACCCCACCCGAACGCGAGCGCCAGCAGCCACGGTGGTTCGTGTTCCAACGGATCCAGCGCGACAAGGAACCCGACGTAGAGTGGCGCGAGAACGACCGCCAGTACCCCGCCGACGAGAAACGCAGCCGGCGAGGTACCCACCAGGGCGAGCAGCAGCACGCAGCACAGACAAGCGAGCACGAGAAAGGCCAGGCAACCGACCGTCAAGGGCCAGATGACCGATCGCGCCGGCCGCGTCGTCGGGGCACGATCCATCGCACGCGAACTCCCGGCTGCAGGCGAACCGGTTCGCGTGTATCGTATCGTGCGAGAGGAACTGTGCGCGACAGCATGCGCGAAGAGGAGTGCGACCGATGGCCGAGCGTCACGAGCGAGCAGAGCAGGAACTGCTGGAACAGCTGAGAGAAATCTGGCCGAGCGACGCTCCGGATCGCGTCCGGCCGGTCTACGAGGATATCCGCACCGCCCTGCGCGTACCGGACGTGCCCTATCCGTTCCGGTTCCTCGCTCACTGGCCGCCCTATCTCGCCTATGCCGTCCGCCAGTTCAGTCCGTTCGTGCGTTCGCTCGCCTTCGAGGCCGCCGCTGATGCGCTCCGGGCCGAGGTCGCCCAGGCGCTCGCTGCTACCGCGCGCCGGGAGCGCTTCGAACCCATCCGCGCGCTCGTCCTCCGCGAGCACGAGCTGGTACCGAAGCTCCTGCTCGTCCTCACCGCGTTCGCAGTCGGCCTGCGCGGGCGCAACACCGAACCCGCGCCGCCGCTCGGCACGACGCTACCGCGCGAGGAGTCGCCCCCGGTGCGACCGGCTGAGTTCCCGCGGATGATCGACGAGCGGATCGCACCGCTGCCCGATCTCCGCAGCCTTCCCGATACAGCCCGAGCCGCGCTCGACGAGCTCGCCACCCTGCGCGGCGCACCAGCTGTCGACGACTTCAGCCGGGCACTGGCGATCACCGATGCGGAAGCGCTTCGCCATCTCGTCCAGCTGCGGCAGGAGCAGCCAGGTTCCGCTCTCGCCACGCTCCGTACACAGATCGACCAGCTGGCCGACTGGCTCGTGCGGCGCTTCACGCTCCCAGGAGCGAAGGTGCTGCCGGACTTCATGGTTGCGGAAGCCGACGTGCCGGTGATTCGGGCAGCCGTGGAAGCGCTCCAGGCAGTAGCCCGCGAATCGTTGCTCGATGTCACGCTGGCTCGCCTGGTGCTCGACGGTGCGGAAGCTGCCAGGCGATCGCCGTACCCCGTCAGCCAGCCGGTGGGGTAACTGGGAACAGGCCGGTGAACGGCTCCGGCCACAGTGCCGTCGCGAAGTAATAGACAGCGAGGCGACGAGGAGGACGAACGAAGCCGAGCGTACGAAGCCGAAGGCCGAGCGTGCTCGGGTCCGGAGCGCGGCACCAGCTCGCTCCGTGAGCGACCGGCACGCGACGAGACCAGCAACGAAGCTCGCGGCTGCGACGGCGAATCCGATGAGCGCGAACATCGGGTTGTACGCCGCACTGTGCACGGCCAGACCGGCCATGATCGGTCCCGTTCAGCCGAACCCAGCCAAGACGAAACCTGCACCGGCCGCAACCGAACGGAGGAAGGACGGCTGCTCGCCGACACGGAGGAGCCGCCGCCCGGTGCGGCTCACGAGCGTTCCCGGCGGACTCCACCAGCCGCGCTGTGCCGCTGCAAGTGCAACGAGCACCAGTGCGACGGCGAACCGGAGAATGCGCCCAGCTGCACTCAGGAACGTCACACCGGCGATCAGGGGCGCGACGCCGGCTGCGATCGCTCCACCGAGCAGCAGGAACACACTGCTGGCACCCAGTCCGACACCGATCGACTAGCGAGCGCTTCCCTCACCTTCGCGACTCGCACGACGCGCCACGGTCGCCAGGAAGAGCGGGAATGAGCAGGGTGAGAGAAGACTGGCCAGCCCGGCAAGTACTGCCAGGGGCAACAGCGACAACGCATCGATGGGTGGCAACCGGAAGCGCGGATAGTGCACGTAGGCGAACCAGTAACCGAGCAACAACAGTACGAACACGGCTGCGAAAGCGAGGATCGTCTGCAGCTGGGGGTGACGTGCTCCCTGGTGACGCATCCGAACACCTGTCGATCGTGTCATCCCGCCTGGCCGCAGGTTCGACCGGTATCGACCGTCGCTGAACCTCGCACCCGGGACATGCGACGGCTATGCTTCAGCCGCCGCGTCTTGCGCGGCACGTATGCCAGTATACCCCTGTGGGGTATAGCGAGCGATCGAGAGGAGGACAGCGATGGATCTGCGGACCCTGCAACGCCCGCTCAAGCAGCGGTACCGGGAGCAACCGGAAGCTGCCCAGATCACGCTGCGCGCGGTCGCCGGCCAGTTCGAGAGCCCCCTGCGCTGCGTCATCGAAACGACCGGCGGCACGATCGTCAGCGAGGCACACCCTGGCGTCGGCGGTCCTGGGACCGCGAGCTGCTCCGGCGATCTCCTGCTGGCCGCGCTCGCTGCCTGCGCGCAGATCACCTGCCAGATGGTCGCGACTGCGCTCGGCATTCCCTATCGCCGCATCAGCGTGGCGGCTGAGGGTGATCTCGACCTGCGGGGAACGCTCGGTGTCTCTCGCGAGGTACCGGTCGGTTTCCAGGCGATCCGGCTGCTGGTCGAGATCGATGCGCCGGAGGCGACACCGGAGCAGCTCGCCAACTTGCGGGAGAAGACCGAGCAATTCTGCGTGATCTACCAGACGCTTCGCCAGCCACCTGCGGTGACCGTTCAGTGGTCGCAGGTCGATGCTCAGCCGTAGAGTTCCGCCAAACGGTCGATCGTAAAGCCCGGTGCCTGGCAGGCCTCGATGATCCGCCGCTCGCGTGCTTCGACTTCCTTGGCGGCCCGGTACAGTTCCGGCGCGATCTCGAGCGGAATCTGGATCACACCGTGCTTATCACCGTGCAGAAGATCGCCCGGCTGGACGGTCAACCCGCCGACGGTGACCGGCGTCCCGAACTCGACGACGTGCACGTAGGCGTGCGAGACCTGCACCTGACTCGCGAAGAAATGGAACCCCAAGCGTTCCACTTCGTCGAGGTCGCGCACACCGCCGTTGGTCACCGTCCCGATGCAGCCGAGCGCACGGTGGATGTTCGCGTTCACCTCGCCCCAGAAAGAACCGACCGGTGGATCGTCGAGGTCTTGGATCACGACGATCCGCGGCTCGGGAATTGTCAGGATGTACTCCCACATCGCCCGGCGGGGTACCGCCTCGCCGGGTCGCGGGGGTTGCGCCGCCCGGATCTTGGCTGTGACCGCGTAACCGACCATCGTGCCGAGGTGCGGGAACATGCACTTGATACTGGCATCCATGAAGCCGACATTGCGTGGCCGGATATCGAACGTCTCGATCGCGTTGGCGACGGTCGGTGTGGTCAGCGTCTGGAGCGCCTTGAGTACTTCCGGTGCCAGCGGTGCCTTCGCCATCGTTCACCCTCCTCACACGTTCCCCTTCGCCGCACGGCGCATCATAGCGGAGATGAGCGATCCGCGCAGCTGGTCTTCCGTCGCGCACTCCGGTACGATGCTCGCGCACGGAGCGGTCTGCGACCGATCAACGGGGGACAACGATGACCACATTCGATCCGCTCGTCCTGGTACGCCAGAATCTCGCCGCGCTCGGCATCGTCCCGGCGGACGAGGAACTCGAGCGCGCACGCACCGAGGGATATCTTGCGACAGCACTCGCCTTCCAGGCGCTGCTCGAGGGCGATCTCTCGCCCGAGGCAGTTCCCGACTTCCTGCGCGATCGCTTGCCGCCGCCAGCGGAGATACCACCCACCAAGGCTGCGCAGACCGCTGACCCGCCTGAGATCCTCGCGCTCGCCCGTCAGCTGCGCCGCGGCGAGACGACGAGTCGCCAGCTCGTCGAGCAGGCACTCCAGCGGATCGCCGAATGCGACTCGACACTGAACGCCTTTCAGGTCGTCTTCGCCGACCAGGCGCTGGCCGAAGCCGAGGCTGCTGACGCCGAGTTGGCACGCGGCATCGACCGCGGACCGCTCCACGGTCTTCCGGTCGCCCTCAAGGACCTGGTCGACGTGGCCGGTGTCCCGACAACTGCCGGCTCGGCCGTCCTGGCCGGTCGTGTCGCGCAACACGATGCAGCGGTCGTCGAACGTCTGCGAGCGGCCGGCGCGATCATCGTCGGCAAGACGCGCCTCCCGGAGTTCGCCTACGCCGGTTCCTCGACGAATCCGCACTACGGACCGGTGCGCAACCCGCGTGCACCGGATTACGACACCGGCGGGTCGTCGAGCGGATCGGCAGCAGCTGTGGGGACCGGTATGGTCGTCATGGCGATCGGCTCCGATACCGGTGGCTCCATCCGTATCCCGGCTGCCTACTGCGGGCTGGTCGGCCTCAAGCCGACCTTCGGCCGGGTGAGTCTAGCCGGAGTCTTCCCGCTCGCCTGGTCGCTCGACCATCTCGGGCCGATCACGCGTACTGTGG
>BEID01000072.1 GCA_002898975.1 bacterium HR27
CTGAGCGACTCGCGCCCTGGCGTGTTCGTGCGGTCGATCTCCCGCAGCGAGGGCTTCCCCGGCCGTCCTTCCCCCCGACGAGCTTGCGTCCGGCTGTGTCTCAGCCGTGGGCCGAGCGCGCGGACTGCCCGGCATCCGGCGAGCGACGGTCTGGCGGGCGGCGTGGCGACCGAGCTGGTTCAGACTGTTCGAACCGGGTGAGCTGGAACAGCGCCGGAGGGCTGCTCTGTGGATCGGTCGCCAGATCAGCCAGGAGTTCGCCGATCGCCGGCGCGAACTTGAACCCGTGCCCGGAACAGGCGCTGCAGAGGATGACGTTCGGTGCAGCCGGATGCCGGTCGATCACGAAATGGTGGTCCAGCGTCATGGTGTAGAGGCAGGTCAGGTACCAGAGTACCCGGCCACCTGCATCGGGCCAGTAGCGCACGAGCTGCTCGCGGAGCGTCACGATCTCCTCTTCGGTGGCGGTCCGACGTGCCGTCTCTGGCGTGCACGGCTCGCCCGAATCGTGTCGCCCGAACTTCACCCCTTGACCAGGGAGTTCTGGGAACGCGCTGTAGATGCCGAATTCGTCTTCC
The DNA here is from genome assembly GCA_002898975.1 of bacterium HR27. Lineage (GTDB taxonomy): Bacteria > Chloroflexota > Chloroflexia > Thermomicrobiales > Thermomicrobiaceae > Thermomicrobium. The sequence goes on from BEID01000072.1 coordinate 579, forward strand.
CACAGCGCGAACGGAACGCGCGCTGCGTCGTACCGCTGGGGGACGAGAGGCTCGAAGTGGACGTGGAGGATCCGCCAGACGGTGAGCAATCGGCGGAGTTCCGGAACCAGTTCCGCTAGCCACGCCCCGGCTGCGATGATCGCCCGGTCGGCGCGGAAGGATCCCTCGCTCGTTTCGACGCGGATACCGTCCCCATCGATCGACCACCGCTCCACCGGGACGGTGTGGCGCAACTCGGCACCGCAGGCGCGCGCCTGCTCCTGGAACGCATGGACGGCGGCCTCCGGGTCGATCAACCCTGCCGCTTCCTCGTACACTGCCACCTGATCCGGAGCGAGTCGCAGCACGGGAAAGCGTCGCATCGCCGCCTCGGCGTCGAGGAGTTCGTGGGCCAGCCCATGCGTGCGCGCACTGGCCAGTGTCCCCTGCACCAGCACCGTATCTGGCCGTCCGATGTACAGTCCGCCGGTCATGCGGAGAAGCGGCCGACCGTACCGCTCTTCCAGCTCGCGCCACAGTGTCCAGGCCCGGCGGATGAGTGGCACGTACTCCGGTGACTCGTAATAGGCTGTGCGGATGATCCGTGTCTTGCCGTGCGACGATCCCCGATCGTGTCCAGGTGCGAATCGGTCGAAACCGAGGACACGATAGCCGCGCTGCGCCAGCACCCAGGCTGCTGCGCTCCCCATCGCACCGAGCCCGATCACGATGATGTCCGCTGCTGACACCAGATCCCCCTGAATCCTCGGTGATCGGCTCCATCGTAGCCGATCGGTTCGCGGTGCGGAAGCCTGCCTGGGTAGCGTGCGCTGTGCTGCGCTTCCGTACTGACACGATCACCGGCGAGCAGTTCCCTGGCGAGAGCCAACGGGTGTACGGCCCAGTGCAGCGAGGCATTCGTCGTCTGCTGCTGTCGCTCTCCCTGGGTGATTTGCCCGCTTGGCGTCGGGTACACGATCCGGTCAGGCCGAATCAGGGGGCTGACGTTGGATGCGCAGAGCGCTTACCCTCTCGTCGCTGAGCTGGTGGCCAGCGATAGCGTCGAGCAGCAGCGCTCACTCGACCAAACCAGGAGGCGACACGTATTCGCCGCGCCGGCTCAGGATCCCGACGCCCAGCTCGCGTGCCCGCTCGATCGCTGGTCGATAGACGCGCTGGCCGTAGACATAGGCGAGGAATGGCGGCTCGATACCGGCTGCTGCCAAGCGCTCGCGGAAGGACTGCGTGTGCAGCTTGCGCAGCCAGGCCCGGATATCGCGTGGATGGAGCTGCACCTTGACTTCGACCACGACCCAGTACCGGCGTCCACCGGGCTCGACCACCGGGACGGCGACATCGAGTTCTCCGTTCACCGCGATGCTTGTGGGAAGTTCCTCGACCGTGATGGCCTTCCGCTCCAACACGTTCAATAGCGCGTCTACTGCATCCGCCTCGACCATCGCCCCGACAGTGGTCGTGAGGGACGCCACGGTACTGCGGATCTGGCGAAGATCACCGTCATGCTTTTCGGCCAACTTCCGCAGCTGGCCGAGTTCTTCGTCGTGCTTCTGCGCGAGGTCACGGAGCGAGCGGAGGTCCTCGTCATGCTTCTGAGCCAGCTCGCGGAGTGAGCGGAGGTCCTCGTCATGCTTCTGAGCCAGCTCGCGGAGCGTCCGGAGCTCCTCGTCATGCTTCTGGGCCAGCTCGCGGAGCGCCCGGAGCTCCTCCTCGTACCGTTCGGTGACGGCGACCAGCCGGTCGAGCCGCTGGTCGATATCGCTGCGGCGCTGCTCGTGGCGCTCAGCGATCGCCCGCAGCGCGCGCAGTTCCTCCTCGTGGTGCTGGCTCGAGATAACCAAGGCACGGACAGCTTCGCGCAGCTCGGCCAGCTCCTCTTCGACCCGCTCGAGTCGGGCTGCCTGGCGGTACAGTTCGGCAGGCATGGCCAGCAGCTCCTGCGTCAGGACATGCCGCCGCAGTTCTTCGCGGAGTTCCGGATGCTTTTCGACAGCAGCGAGAAACGCTCGCAGCTCTTCGATCGTCATCGCTGTTTCGCTCTCCTGCCAGGCGGTGCACGTGCTCCACCCAGTATACCAGAAATCGGTCGAGCAGCTCTTCGGTCAGGAGTGGATCGCACACGCTCGGTCCGGCGACCGGACTCGTCCGGTAGGCTGCCCGTGCATGGTGCTCAGGGATCGGTCGGTTCCGGGCGGATCCTCCGCTGCAAGCTCAGTGTCTCGCTAACCACTCCAGTCGGCGGTCGTGCCGATCGTCGGAGCGATCGGCAACCCGCTCGTCACGGCGGTTACCAGCGTTTGACCGTCCACTCGAGCCCACGTTCGATGGCGAGTGTCACGGTATAGACATCCGGCCGTGAACGGACGAGTTCCTGGTAGGCTCGGCAGTCGTGGGAGACAACATTGTCAGCGACGATGAGCCCACCCGGAACGACCCGGTCGATACTCGCTAGGAACAGTCGCCCGTAATCGTCCTTCTCGGCATCGAGGAAGAGGAAGTCGATCGCATCGAACTGTCGGACGAGTTCAGCAGCATCTCCCTCGAGCACGGTCGCGACCTCAGCGAGGCCAGCTTCGGCCAGATGTTCGTTCGCCAGTCTGGCTCGTTCCGGGCGAATCTCACTGCCGATAACGCGGCCACCGTATTGCCGAGCAGCCAGAGCCAGCCAGATGGTCGAATAGCCGACTGCCGATCCTGCCTCGAAGATGAACTTCGGGCGCAGAGCCAGGAGGACGCTGTAGAGGAACACGCCCGTCGGAGGCGTGAGGGCTCGAATCCGCTGTTCTTGCGGTAGGCCGGCAGCGCGTTCGGCCGCATCTTGCGCTGCCAGCCGGTCGAGCACGTGCCGTGCCCGTGTGTCCGCGAGCTGATGTTCCGGATAACCCGTCATCGGGCTCCTCCGTTCTCACCACCGTTCCCTGTGCTGCCGCGCGTGAGTGTAACACCCCGGTACGCCGCACGATACGCGCGAATCGTGCCAGCTGTACTGCCGTCCCTCGACTCCCGTTGCGTCGGTGCCGCCCGCTCTGCCCGAAGCGTGGTAGACTCGCGCGCTGTGTGGCGGAGCAGGACGATGCAGCTCGTCCTCGGACTCGGGATCTTCGTGACGACGCTCGCCGCTATCCTCGCCCGGCCAGCGCGCCTCTCGGAGGCGCAGGCTGCCTTGGTCGGGGCGCTCGCGATGCTTCTCACCGGCATCGTCTCCTTTGATGCTGCGCTCCGCGCTCTGCTCCACGAGTGGAACGTCTACCTGTTTTTCCTCGGCCTGATGACGACGAGCGCGCTGGCTGAGCAGGCTGGGGTCTTCGCCTTGCTCGCTCGCTTCGCGGCAGTCCGGGCAGGCGGGTCGAGCCTCAAACTGTATGTCGCGCTCTTCGCGGTCGGTACGCTCGTCACTGCGGTACTGTCCAACGATGCCACAGCCCTGCTTCTCACGCCGGTGGTCGCCGCACTCGTCCTCTCGCTCGGCCTCTCGCCGATGCCCTTTCTCTTCGCGACCACGTTCATCGCGGACACCGCCTCGTTCGTGCTGCCGGTCAGCAATCCTGTCAACGTGCTCGTGCTGGGTGAGCGGATCGATCTCCTCACGTTCTTCCGTTTCCTCCTCGTTCCGGCGCTCGGGGCGATTCTCGTGAACCTCGTTGTCTTTCTCTGGTGGTTCCGCCGGGCTCTGCGGCAGCGCTACGACCCTGCTCGTCTGGCCGCGCTGGATCAGCAGGTGTCTCCGCTGGCCCGACCGATGCTGGGTGGTCTCGTCCTGCTCGCTCTGATCGAAGTGGGAGCAGCCTGGTGGCAGCTGCCGCTCGGTCCGGTTGCCTGTTGTGGAGCGCTCGGGTTGAGCCTCGTGGCCTGGCGTTTTGGCCAGCTCGATCCGCGGCGCCTCGCTCGCGGCATCTCCTGGTCGCTTTTCGGATTCCTCACCGGGATGATCGTCGTCGTGCGTGGGATCGAGGAACTCGGTCTCACGGAGCGCTTCGGTGCCTGGCTGCTCGCGCTCGGCGAGGGATCGCTCCTCCGCACCGTACTCGTGGTGACGTTCGGGACAGCGATCGGGGCCAACCTCGTCAACAACGTGCCGATGGCGCTCATCATGCGCACGGCGCTCGCTCAGAGTACGCTGTCGCCGTCTTCGCTCGAGACGCTTCGCTTTGCTGTCCTGCTCGGTGCGGATCTTGGGCCCAATGTCACGACGGTCGGCTCGCTCGCGACGGTCCTCTGGGTGTTCCTCTTGCGACGCTACGGCATCACGGTATCGGTCCGGCAGTATATCGTCCTCGGCTTCCTGGTCGTGCCGGCCATGCTCGCGTTCGGCTCGCTCTGGATCTGGCTCCAGCAGTGAGACCCTCATGGGCGCCAGAGAAGGCAGGGGACCAGTTGTTCGGCTGCCTCGAGCCCAGCATGGGCATCGAAGAACGGCCGGAGTTGTGCACCAGGCGGATCCCAGGGGAAACCGGCCTGCCCGACCGCCAGGAGCACGAGTTCACCCACCCGGTGGAACGCCTCCGGATGGTACGGCGGCGGCCCGAACAAGCCCTCGCGGAAGAGCTGCTCGCGCGTGAACACTGCTCCATCCGTCCCGGCGAGTTCCTGCACGCGCGCGGCGACTGCCGCTGCACGCCCAGGGAGCGGATACCAGTAGACGGCGCGGCGCTCCCCAGCCGGCGGGAGCGCCAACTCGGCCAGGAGATCCGGATCCGCGAGGCGGTGCTGGCGTTCCGGAGCGAGCGTGACCATACCGTGATCGGCGGTGATCACCACGAGCACGTCGCGACGCGGCAGGCGGGCGAGCAGTTCCTCGGCGAGCAGGCGGTCGAGCTGGCGCAACTCGACTTCCCAGGCGACCGATTCGGGGCCGGCGAAGTGACCCAGCATGTCCAAGGTGTCCCAATAGGCGGTGACGAGGTGCTTCCCGGGCTGGGCGAGCGCTGCGTGGACGTGCGCGACGAACTCCCCCGCTGTCCGGTAGCCACGGAACGCAGCCCCGGCCGTTTGCATCTTCGTTAACGGGGTGTCACGGAACGCTTCCGGACTCACCACAGTGGGCTGGATACCGTGGGCAGCGACCAGTTCGGCGATCGTCGGTACCGGAAGGAACGCCCTCGGCTCCAGGCCGGCATGCGCGTAGCTCGGGAAGCGGCCGAGCGGTGACCAGAGGAGCAGGTTGGAGAGCATCCCGAACTCGCGGAGGAATGCCGTGAATCCGAGGAGTCCGTGCCGTCCTGGTGGCTGGCCGGTGGCCAGCGCCGTGAGCGCGGCGACGGTCGTCGATGGAAAGACCGACGTCAGCGGGAAGAGGATCCCATCGCGCACCAGGCGCGCGAGTCCAGGTGCTTCCCCCTCGGCGAGTGCCCGTTCCAACAGCTCGTAGCCCAGTCCATCGATCACCACGAGCAGCACCGCGTCGATACCGCTGGCGAGTCCCGCCGGCCAGAGCATTTCGGCAATTCGCGGACCAGCAGGCTCGGCGCCCAACTCCGCGAGAATCGACCAGGGAAGGTTGACGATTCCGTAACCGTCGTAGCTCGGGCGTACCCAGTGCGGGCGATCACTGGAAAAGCGCGTTCGTTCGCGGACCAGTTCAGCCGGGGTGAGTCGCCGTTCCACTGCCGGTTTCCCTTCGCCGACCGGATTCGACAGCGCCAGTATAGCGAAGCATCACTTGACGGCAGCCTCTCGTGCAGTCACAATGCTGCAGAAGTGAAACGCACGCGCGCGATGGACTGATGGACAGAGCCAAGCACGATCCGGACCGTTCCGAAATACTCTTCGTGCCGGTCCAGTCCGGTCGCTGCACCATGCTCGGTCTTCCTCGTCTCGATACGCTACCGACGACGCCGCACATCGTCTTCCTCGGCGTTCCCTACGGTGTCCCCTACAGTGGACTCGGGCCGGAATTACCGTCGGCGAAGGCACCAGCGGCGATCCGGGAGGCTTCCTGCGCCTTCCAGCCCTACTACCGCAACTTCGACGTCGACTTCGATGGCGATCTCTTCGCCGGGTGCGACCTGGTGCTCGCCGATGCTGGTGACGTCGCGCTCATCCCCGGTGACCCGATCGGGAATCTCGAGCGCACGCGCGCGGCTGTCCGTGCCGTACTCGACCGCGGAGCCGTGCCGCTCGTGCTCGGTGGTGACCATGCGGTGACCGTTCCGATCTTGCGGGCCTACGACCGCTTCCGGGGGCTGTGCGTGGTGCAGATCGACGCGCACCTCGACTGGCGGGACGAGATCGGAGGAGTCCGTGAAGGGTTTTCCAGCCC
>BEID01000073.1 GCA_002898975.1 bacterium HR27
AGCCGGATTGGCCGTAGCTGCGAGCGAGAGCGCAGTCGTTCGACTTCGCTCGAACCAGGCCGCGACGACCGGCGTCAGGAGCGTCGGCGAAAGACTGGCCAGCCCGACACCCGCCAGCACACCCAGCCCGAGCGTGAGCACGAGAAGGGAAGATGCCCGGCTCCCGATGAGCAACCCGAGGCCGAGAGAAACGAGCCCAACACAGGCGACTACCCGCGCGGAGAGCGTATCGACCAGCCAGCCGACCACCGGTTGTGCGAATCCGACAATGAGAACGCTGAGCGAGACCACCGAACCGAGCGCCGCATGGCTGACCTGAAGATCGCGCTGCATGTCCGGGAAGACCAGACCGACAAGAAACCGTCCCCCGGCGGCCGTCGCCATGATCGCTGTGACGCCCATGAGCGCCAGCCAGGCACCCATCTGGGAACGATGCGCTTGCTCCATTTACCGACCTCCCGCACCGCTCTGCTCGGGAACGGTACTCGACAGCTCCGGGACAGTCAACGATGGACAAATTTGTCCCTCGCTGGGTACAGGTGCGAAGAGAGCACTCCCGGTTGGCAACCCGCTGCGCAGAATGGTACGTTGTTGAAATGGTGGACAAGGGAACCAGTGAACGGCGACGACGGAAGCGAGTAGGTCGCGAGCCGCCCTCAGCGAGTCCGGGACGGTGCGAGCCGGACGGGAACGTCGCGACTGAAGATCCTTCTCGAGCCGCTGTCCGAACCGGTACGGCGGTACCGCAGTAGGCACAGCCGGGGGCTGCCCGTTAGCGCAGCGGAGAGTGGGCGCGAAAGCACTGCTTTCGCGTCAACTGAGGTGGTACCGCGGGCAACCCCCGCCCTCAGGCTGAGGGCGGGGGTTTTCGATAGCGCGACGTGTTTCGGAGCATCGGAGCGCAAGACGACTCGATGGCACGGAGGTGCACGAGATGTTCGAACCGGTACCGACCAGAGACGTCGACTTCCCCGCACTCGAGCGTGCGATCCTCCGCTGGTGGTACGACCACGGCATCGTGCAAAAGTACATCACGCGGAATGCGAACAGCGAGAAGCGCTACTCCTTCATGGACGGTCCGATCACGGCCAACAATCCGATGGGCGTGCACCATGCCTGGGGGCGCACCTACAAGGACTTCTACCAGCGTTTCTACACGATGCTCGGGTACCGGCAGCGCTACCAGAACGGCTTCGACTGCCAGGGGCTGTGGGTCGAAGTCGAGGTGGAACGGGAACTGGGGTTCACGTCCAAGCGTGATATCGAGGCCTACGGCATCGACCGGTTCGTCGAGAAGTGCAAAGAGCGTGTCTTCACCTACTCGGCGATCCAGACCGAGCAATCCAAGCGCCTCGGATATTTCATGGACTGGGACAACTCCTACTACACCCTGTCGGACGAAAATAACTACGCGATCTGGCATTTCCTGAAGGTCTGTCACCAGAATGGCTGGATCTATCACGGATACGACGTCATGCCCTGGTGTCCCCGCTGCGCGACTGGGCTCTCCGAGATGGAGGTCAGTGAGGGATACAAGGAAATCACCCACCTGAGCGTCTACGTGCGCTTTCCGATCGAAGGGCGCGAGCGCGAGTCGCTTCTCGTCTGGACGACGACACCGTGGACGCTCACGGCGAACGTCGCCGCCGCTGTCCATCCCGATCTCACCTACGTGCGCGTGCGCCAGGGTGACGAGGTCCTCATCCTGGCGGAAGACGCCGCCCGTCACGCGCTGCGTGGTCCGTACGAAGTCCTCCAGCACCTCAAAGGGAGCGACCTGGTCGGCCTACGCTATCGCGGCCCCTACGATCACCTGCCGGTGAACGCGACGGTCGAGCACCAGGTCATCCCGTGGGAAGCGGTGGATCCGAGCGAAGGAACCGGGATCGTGCACATCGCCCCGGGGTGTGGCCGTGAGGACTATCAGCTGAGCAAGGAACATCACCTGCAGGTCATCGCACCGCTCACCGAGGACGGGTATTACGTCGACGGGTTCGGCTGGTTGACCGGCAAGCATGTCCACGCCGTCGCCGAGCTGATCGCCGATGACCTCGAGCGCCGGGGCCTGCTCTACCGTCGCGAGCCCTACCTGCACCGCTACCCGACCTGCTGGCGGTGCGGCACCGAACTCGTCTTCCGCCTAGTCGACGAATGGTTCATCGCCGTCGATCCCTGGCGCGAAAAAGTCATGGAAGCGGCTCGCCAGGTTCGCTGGATTCCCGAGTTCGGTCTGGAACGCGAGCTCGACTGGCTCCGCAACATGGACGACTGGATGATCTCCAAGAAGCGCTACTGGGGACTCGCTCTGCCGATCTGGCAGTGCCCGGAGTGCGGCTGGTTCGATGTCATCGGCAGCGAGCAGGAACTCAAGGAACGCGCGATCGCTGGCTGGGAGGAGTTCGAGGGACATACGCCGCACCGCCCTTGGATCGACGCTGTCAAGATTCGTTGCGAACAGTGCGGTGCAGTGGCCAGCCGTATCCCCGATGTCGGCAATCCGTGGCTCGACGCCGGTATCGTGCCGTTCTCGACGCTCCGCTACCGGCATGACCGCGCCTACTGGCAAGAGTGGTTCCCGGTCGATTTCATCACCGAATCGTTCCCGGGCCAGTTCCGGAACTGGTTCTACTCCCTCCTCGCCCAGAGCACCGTCCTCACCGGCCAAGCGCCGATGAAGACGTGTTTGGGCTTCGCCCTGCTCCGGGACGAGAAGGGTGAAGAGATGCATAAGAGCAAGGGGAACGCGATCTGGTTCGACGAGGCAGCCGAGCGCGCTGGCGTGGACGTTATGCGCTGGCTCTACCTCAAGCACAATCCGGCCCAGAATTTGAACTTCGGCTGGCGCCTGCTGGACGAGGTTCGGCGAACCTTCCTCCTGCCGCTCTGGAACTCCTACGCGTTCTTCGCCAACTACGCGCGCCTGGACGGTTTCGATCCGCGCCAGCATGACGTGCCGCTCGCTGAGCGAACGCTCCTCGACCGCTGGATCCTGGCCCGGCTGCAGCAGGTCATCGCCACCGTGCGCGACCGCATCCAGGACTACGACTCGATGAATGCCGCGCGAGCGATCCAGGACTTCGTCGTCGACGACCTTTCCAACTGGTACATCCGGCGCAACCGTCGCCGCTTCTGGAAGACGGAGAGCGACCAGGACAAGGCAGCCGCCTACCTGACGCTCTATGAGGTCCTGGTCACGCTCGCCAAGCTCCTGGCCCCGTTTATCCCGTTCACGACCGAGCTCATGTACCAGAACCTCGTGCGTCGGGTCGATCCACAGGCACCGGAGTCGGTGCACCTCACCGACTACCCGGAAGCCGACTCGAGCAAGGTCGACCTGTCCTTGATCGAGGATATGAACTGGCTGCTGCGCGCCGTCGAGCTCGGTCGAGCGGCCCGCAACAAGGCGGGTGTCAAGGTCCGCCAGCCACTGCCGCGGGCTGTCATCGCCGCACGTGATGCCTCGGCCCGGCGCGCAATCGAGCGGTTGCTCGATCAGTTCATGGACGAGCTCAACGTCAAAGCGGTCGAGTTTGCCGATCGTCCGGAGGAATACCTGTCCTATCGCGTGAAGCCCAATCTGCCCGTGCTGGGCCCCCGCCTGGGCGCCAGACTACCAGCACTCCAGAAGCTGTTGGCAGAGCTGGATCACAACCAGCTGGCCCGCCAGTTGCGACTCGGCCATCGACTGACGCTCGTCATCGACGGAGAGGAAGAAGAGTTCGGGCCGGACGACTTCCTCATCGAGACGATCGATCGGCCGGGCTTCGCTGCCTTCGAGGACCGGGACCTCCTCGTGGCGGTTGATCTCACCATCACGCCCGAGTTGAAGCTGGAAGGCCTCGCGCGCGATTTCGTGCGCGGCGTTCAGGAAGCCCGCAAGAACGCCAGCTTCGAGATCGACGACACGATCGTCGTCGTCTATCGGGCATCCGGTGAACTCGCTGAGGCCGTCGAGCGCTTCCGCGACTACATCGCGCACGAAACGCTGGCTGTCGAGTTGCGGGCCGGTGATCCGGAGCGGGAAGACGGACACCTCGAGGAAGTCCGCGTCGGACGCGAGCGCTTCGTCGTCTCGCTCCGTCGAGTCGGCCGCCTGGCCGAGGTTCGCCGGTGAGATCGGACGTCCAGTTCGTGCTCCACGAGTCGTCCCGATCCCAGCCCGACGACATCCTCGTTCCGGGCTGGGATCGGGAGCACCGGGGCCCGCTGCGTGAACGAACCATCGTACTCCCACGCACCGGGCAGACATTCCGCATTGTCCAGCCCGCCGACATCGACCGTCTCCTCGACCTGGCTGCCAACGACCCTGAGGAGAACCTTCCCTACTGGGCGGAGCTCTGGCCCAGTGGAATTGCCCTGGCTGATGCCGTCCTCCTCGATCCCCGTCGCGTCCACGACGCCCTGGTAATCGAACTCGGCTGCGGACTCGGCCTGACTGCTGCTGCTGCGCTCCAAGCAGGTGCGCGCCTCCTGGCCACTGATTACGACCCGGCAGCCTTGCTCTTGACGCGCTGGAACTGCCGGTGCAACGTCGGGCGCGAGCCGATGGTCCTGCAGCTCAACTGGCGACGACCGAGTGCTGAGTTCTTCGCGCTCGTGGGATCCACCGGCGTGCCTCTTGTGCTCGCTGCCGATGTGCTCTACGAGCAGCGCGACATCGAACCGCTGTTGAGCTTGATCGACCGGATCCTCGCGCCGGGCGGCCTGCTCTGGCTCGCCGAACCGGGGCGGCAAACGGCAGCTCTGTTCGTGCAACACCTGCTCGATCGTGGCTGGAGCGACGAGATCGACCAGTGGACCGGACCCTGGCCTGACTCGAGCGACAGCAAGGTCACCGTGTCGGTCCATCGCTTGCAGCGCCCGCACATTCCAGGACCGGCGGGCTGATCGATACGGTCGATCAGCCCGCCGGTACCTGAGCAGAGCAGCGAGCACACGCCCGCAGGCCCGGCGTCGCATCGGGGAGGAATGGCTTTCGCATCCGCTCACCCTGTGCTACCCTGCGCGCGGAAATGCTGAGGAGGAGCGAGCAGATCATGCGCATCGACTGCCATACGCACTTCTACCCGGCGGGGTACCTCGCGGCGATCGAGCAGTCGAGCGATCATGCCGAACTCCGCCGCGAGCCCGACGGCACGCTCGTTCTCGCCTACGCTGGCGACTATAACGTCCTCGCTCCTGCTCACCACTCGCTCGAGGCTCGCCTCGCCGACATGGAACGGGCAGGCATCGATTTCGCGATCCTCTCGCTGACGACACCGGGCGTGCATGTGGAACGAGCAGAGCGGGGCATCGCCTTAGCACGTATCGTCAACGACGAGTTCGCGCTGATCCAGCAGCGGTACCCCACTCGCTTCCGTTGCCTTGCCACCTTGCCGCTCCAGGCAGCCGAGCACGCAGCGCGCGAACTGGAGCGAGCCACACAGGAACTCGGACTGGTCGGCGCGATGCTGTTTTCGAACGTCAACGGAAAACCGATCGATCTCCCCGAGTTCTGGCCAGTCTACGAAGCAGCCGAAGCGCTCGGCGTCCCGCTGGTCATCCACCCAACCGCGCCAGCTTTCGCTGACCACCTCGCCGACTATCGGCTGGTCGCCTTACTGGGCTTCGCCTACGACACCACGATGGTCGCGGTCCGCATGGTGCTCGGCGGCGTCCTCGATCGCTTTCCTCGTCTGACGCTGGTGCAAACGCATCTCGGCGGTGTACTTCCGTATCTTGCCGAGCGGGTTCAGCGTGGGTATCGCGCGTATCCGGAACTCCGCGGCCGGCTACAGCGCGATCCGATGGACTATTTCCGCGACATGTACTTCGACACGGTGCTCTTCGACCCGGCGTGTCTTCTGCTCGGTCTCGCCTTCGTCGGCGAAGATCGGCTCCTCCTCGGTAGCGACCATCCGCATCAGGTCGGGGATATCGAACGCGCTCCTCGTGTCATCGAAGAACTCCCGATCTCGCCGCACACGAAGCGAAAGATCCTCAGCGAGAACGCTCGGCGCCTCTACCGCCTTCCGATCGAGACGGAGTCGTGATGGCTCGGCCGAGTCTCCTCGTTCTCCAGAGCGGTGGTCCCACGGCTGTGATCAACGCGACGCTCGCTGGTGTGCTGGAAGGGGCACGCGAACAGGGCTTCGGGCGAGTTCTCGGCGCCCTGCGAGGATTCAGCGGTCTCCTCGACGGGCACCTAGTCGACCTCACGGCACTCAGCGGCGATCGGCTGGAGCGGCTGGCCCGAACACCCGGTGCGGCGCTGGGCACCTCGCGCGAGCGCGTGGACGCGCGTTCTGCCCCGCAGGCGCTTCGGATCCTGGATCAGCAGCGCATCGAAACGGCTGTCGTCATCGGTGGCAACGACACGGCTGCCAACGCGCAAGCGCTGCTCACGGCAGCCACGGAAGCAGGCCAACCGCTGACTGTCATCCACGCACCGAAAACGATCGACAACGATCTCCCCGAAACCGATCACACACCCGGGTACCCCTCAGCGGCTCGCTTCCTGGCACGAGCGACTCGTGATATCCTGATCGACTCCTGGTCAGTACGCGACTTATATCCCGTCACCCTTCTCGAAGTACAGGGCCGCAATGCGGGGTGGCTCGCTGCGGCCTGCGCGGTCGCTGCACCAGCGTTGTTGCGCGACCACCTGCTGCTGTTCTTTCCCGAACGACCGCCGGAATCCCCGGCATCCCTGATCGACGAACTGCTCGAAGCGCGACAGGCGCGCGGCTGGTTGGTCGCCGTGATCCCGGAGACGCTCCGCGACCGGCGCGGTCAGCCGGTCGCCGGCCCGGCCGCGCGGTGGGTGGAC
>BEID01000074.1 GCA_002898975.1 bacterium HR27
CGCATCGCCGCTCAACCTACCTCAGAGCGCGAGTTCCCAATGCTCACCAGCTGTACGGCTGATACGTCCGCTCGTGCGCCTCCGCGAGATAGTACCGCAGGAGGTCGACCGCTGCGGCGATATCCTCGACATGCGCCATCTCGTTGACGGTGTGGACGTGCCGGGTCGGAATCGAGAGCGTCACGGCCGGAACACCGGCACGGGCCCGTTGCAGTGCTCCAGCATCGGTTCCGCCACGCGGCAACACTTCCAGCTGATAGCGGATTCCGTGCTGGTCGGCGACCGCACGCAGGTGGTCGACAAGGGGTCGGCTCGGGATATGTGAGGAATCGAACACCTTGATCGCGACTCCTCCGCCGAGTCGAGTGACCCGGTCGGCGGCGTCGATTCCTGGCACGTCACCAGCGATGGTGATATCGAGTGCGATCGCCACGTCCGGTTCCAGCCCGAAGCCAGCTGTCTGGGCGCCGCGCAATCCGACCTCTTCCTGCACGGTCGCGACGGCCACGATTTCGACCTCGTGTCGATCGAGGTAGCGGAGCACCTCCAGCATGACGAAGAGGCCGACCCGATCGTCGAGCGCCTTGCTGAGCACCGTCGGCCCCAAACGAGCGAACTCTCGGGCGAGGGTGACCATGTCGCCGACCTCGACGCGTGATCGAACTTCTTCCGCTGGCAAGCCGAGGTCGACATAGAGATCCTCCAGAGCAGGCGCCTTGCGTTCCTCGGTGGTCAGCAAGTGGATCGGCTTCGTCGCGAGCTGCAGCGCACCGAGCAGCGGTTCGCCGGAACGGGTCCAGACCTGGACACGCTGCGCCACCAAGACCCGGGCATCGAAGCCACCGACTGGCTGCAGGCGGCGGAACCCGTTGTCGTCGATGTAGCGAACGAGAAAACCGATTTCGTCCATATGGGCGGCAATGAGGACACGGCGAGCGACGGAGCCACGCCGGATGCCGATCAGGTTTCCCATGGCATCGACACGCAGCTCGTCGACGAGCGGCTCCAGGGCAGTGCGGACGACCGACGCCACGCGGGTCTCGTGACCAGCGATCCCAGGAGTCTCGCACAAGCGCTGCAACAAGCTCCAATCGAGTTCCATCGGCTACCGACCCTTCCATCGCACCACGAACGCACTGACGCTCACATGCTAACACTCGGCGCGAACACTCCCAAAGCGCGGTTTCGTTCACCTGGGGAAGACTGGCGGGTAGGATGAAACGCAAGCGATGCGCCCATGGGAGGGAGGTCGAGCAGTGGTTCACCAACGGACACGCAACGAGGTACCGGTCGAGGAAACCTGGAACCTGGCTGACCTTTTCGCAACACCGGAGGAGTGGGAACACGAACGCGAAGCCGTCCTGCGTGCTCTCGCGCGCTTGGAGGAACTACGCGGCACGCTCGCTGCCGGGCCGAGCCAGGTTCTGAAGGTGCTGACGCTCGCGGACGAGCTGGACCAACGGGTCAGCAAGCTCTACGCGTATGCCTTGCTGGCACGCGACCAGGACACACGGGACACTGTCGCGGCCGAGCGCTACGAGCGAGCCGTGCACCTGGGCACGCTGGCCGGGCGGGCATCGGCCTGGATCGCACCCGAACTCCTGGCCACGTACGACGACGCCTCGCTGTTGCGCCTACCCGAGGAGGAACCGGGGCTCGTGCCATTCCGGCGGCTGTTCGAGCGCCTGGTCCGGGAACGCCCACACATCCGCTCAGCCGAAGTCGAAGAACTCCTCGCCGAGACCACGCCGCTGGCTCAGGCGCCGAGCACAGCGTTCACTTTGCTCGACAATGCCGATATCCGCTACGGAACTGTCATCGACGTCGACGGCAGCCCGGTGGAGCTGACGAAAGGACGTTACCTCGTGCTGCTCGAGCGGCGTGACAGGCGCGTACGGCAGCAGGCGTACGAGGTCTTTAACGCGCCCTACCTCGCACACCGGCACACTCTGGCAGCGTTGCTCAGCGCAGCGAACCAGCGTGACGTCTTCTACGCCCGGGCACGCCGCTATGAATCGGCACTCCACGCCGCGCTTCACCCGGACAATATTCCGATCGAGGTCTACACTACCTTGATCCAGCTGGTCCGGCAGCACGCACACCTCCTCCAGCGGTACCTCGCGCTGCGCAAGCGCGTGCTGGGACTGGAACGCCTGCGCACGTTCGATCTGTACGTCCCGCTGGTCGAGCGGCCAGAACGGTCGTACACGTATCCCGAAGCGCGTGATCTCGTCATCGCTGCACTGGAACCGCTCGGACCGGACTATATCGAACCGCTCCGGCAGGGTCTGGCGAGCCGCTGGGTCGACGTACACGAAACCGTCGGGAAGCGCTCGGGAGGATACAGTCTGGGTGTTTACGGGGTACACCCGTACATTCTGCTCAACTGGAACGGTACGTTGCGCGAGGTCTTCACGCTGGCACACGAAGTCGGCCATGCCATGCACTCGTACTTCAGCTCGCGGGAGCAACCGCACCCGACAGCCGAATACACGATCTTCGTCGCTGAAGTCGCCTCGACGTTCAACGAGCGACTGCTGACCCATTCCCTCCTCGCGCGGGCGACCGACCCTCGAGAACGGGCGGCGCTGGTCAACGACGCACTCGACACGTTCCGTACCGTCCTGTTCCGGCAGACGCTGTTCGCCGAGTTCGAACTGGAAACGCACCGTGCCGTGGAGCGCGGAGCGGGACTGAGTGCCGACGGCCTCTGCGAGCTGTACGGGCGCTTGCTCGCCGAGTATTACGGCCCCGATCTCGAATTGGACGAGGAAGTGCGCCACGAGTGGAGCCGAGTGCCGCACTTCTATCGGGCCTTCTACGTCTACCAGTACGCGACCGGGCTGGTGGCAGCGACCGCGCTCGCCCGGGCAGTCCTGAGCGGGGACGAGGCAGCACGGCAACGCTACCTCCGGTTCCTGGCAGCTGGCTCGTCGAAGGACTCGCTCGACCTCTTGCGCGATGCTGGCGTCGATCTGACGACGCCGGAACCGTACCTGGCTGCTTTCGCGACGATGGAACAGGATCTGGCCACGCTGGAGGAGGCCCTGACGCAACTGGGAACGCTCGGGCAAAGTTGATCACGGTGGACCGACCGAACGACAGGATGCGTCCAGCCACCCTGGTGCTCGTGTCCGGGCGGATCGTTCGGAAACACGCGCGCCAGCTCGTTCACGGGCGCATCGGCTCGCGCGGCACACGCACAGGCCAGGCTGCGGTATCGGCTCTCACCTCCGCGCCTCCGCGCACCGCGACGTGGAGCGCGACGGTACCTGCCATCAGCTTGCGGAAGTGCACGTCCGCGAACCCAGCCGTGCATAGGAGTTCGGCGAGTTCCGGTGCGCGCGGGAAGGCCGCGGTCGACCGCGGGAGATAACTGTAAGCTGCGCGGTCGCCGCTCACGAGGCCACCGAGCCAGGGAACGACGCGATCGAAATAGAGCCGCAGCAGGGGTGCGAACGGTCCCTCGAACGGTGTCGTCTCCAGGATCACCAGCACCCCGCCGGGACGGAGGACGCGGGCGAACTCGCGGATCGCCGCCTCGTAGTCGGGGAGGTTGCGCAACCCGAAGCCGATCGTACAGGCGTCGACCGACCGGTCCCGAAACGGCAAGCGCATGGCATCGCCACAAACCAGCGTGATACGAGCCACCTGCTTCTCCAGCCGCTTGCGGGCGGCGTGCCGCAGCATCTCCAGACTGAAGTCGAGTGCGACGACGTGGGAAGCCCCCTGTGCGACGAGCTCGAAGGCCAGGTCGCCGGTACCGGTCGCGATATCGAGCACGACGCTGGGACGACGAGCCAGGGCGGCACGTGCGGCAGCGCGACGCCACGAGACGTCGCGTCCGAGCGACATGAGACGGTTCATCACGTCGTACCGGGGAGCGATCCGGTCGAACATGCGCCGGACTTCGGCCGGCGGTCGCAACGCGCCACGGCGAGCCATCGCACCTCCCTCTTCGTGGTCAATCCTAGCGCGCCGACTCGCGGCGATAAGTACCGACGAGTTCGCCGGTCGCCAACACGTGGCCCTCGACAGCCCGCAGCACCGCAGCCCGCTGTGCTCCCGGGGGCAGACCGGTCAGGCGATCGAGAGCGTACAGCCGGAAGGCATACCGGTGCGGGGGACCCGGCGGTGGGCACGGGCCACGATAGCCGAGCGTGCCGAAATCGTTCCGACCTTGTCGCGCCCCATTCGCGAGCGATTCCACAGTGGGTAGGCCCGGCGGGAGCGAGCGCGTGCCGGCAGGCAGATCGTAGAGCAACCAGTGGGTGAAAAGCCCACTCGGGGCATCCGGGTCCTCGACGACGAGGACGAAGGCGACGGTTCCAGCCGGTGGATCGGACCAGCTCAAAGGAGGAGACCGGTCGGCGCCATCGCAGGTGTAGTCGGTCGGGATCGGACCGCCAGGCGCGAACGCCGAACTGGTCAGACGCAGGCTGGGTGCTGGCGACGGAGCTGTCGGCCTCAGTTCCGCGCTGGTACAGGCAAGGCCAAGCGTCATGCCGACGAGCGCACCCGTGAGAAGAAGCCGCAACCACACCGAGTACAGGTGGACGCGGATCCTTTCGCAACAACGCTCCATGGTCCATCCCGGTGGGTACCGACAGCGGACTTTCGGTCGTGAGGGTACTCCATGAGCAAGACGATCGAAAGCGGTCACTCCGAGCGAGCGACACGAAGGGGAGGCGAGCAACCTCCTCACCAGGATTGTGCCTGGCAGGTCACCACAGTACACTCTCGGCTGTTGGTTCACCCTAGGGAGGAGCGATGGAAGCACAGCAGCAATCACGGAGCGCGATCCGTCGGCATCCCGAGCGTGCCGTGCCGCAGGAAGCAGCTGCGATCCTCGCCGCGGGGATCGTCGCGCACGTGGGCTTTTGCGACGACGGCCAACCGTTCGTCATCCCGATGTCGTACCACTATGACCCGCGGCGACCGGACCGGTTGTACTTGCATGGGGCGCGGGAGAGCCGACTGTTGCAGATGCTCGCTGCTGGCGCACCGGTGTGCGTGGCGGTGACGCTGGTCGACGGGCTGGTCTATTCGCGAACTGCCTTCAACCACTCGATGAACTATCGGAGCGTCGTGTGCTTCGGGCGAGCCCGGGTGATCGCGAGCGAAGCCGAACAACGGGCGATCTTCGAGGCAATGACGGAACGCTACTTTCCGGGCCGACGCGTCGGGGTGGACTATCAGGGAGCCACCAGACAGCAGCTGGACGCGACACTGCTCGTCGAGGTCGAGATCGAGGAGTGGAGCGCCAAGGCGCGCCGGGGTGGGCCGAAAGGGCCGTACGACGCCGACCCGACCGCACCAGGCACGGCTGGCGTCATGCCGTTGTAGCGAGAGTGCGTGCGCGCGCAGTACGCCGTCACTCTTCGAGTGGTTGGCGGCCCCGAAACCCGGCATCGAGTTCGTGCCAGAAGGCGACTGTCGGCTCGTCGACCTTCCAGCACAGGTAGACTTCACGGCCGTCACGTAGGCTGGGAAAATCGACTAACCCCATGTCGAGATCCTTGACCTCGACACCCAGCTCGTGCACGGCGCGAACCTTTTCACGGATCGCGCGCACCAACGTGGCGATCCGCTCCTCGTGTGCCTGAAGCTTCTGGGCACTGCCATTGAGGAAGGCGAGGGGCGCAATCCGGCGCAGCTCGTTGAGCTCGCGATCGAGCTCGCGCTTCTCCGACTGGAGCGCAAGGAGAATATCCCGCAACCGCGGAACGAGCGCGCGGGCTTCTTCGACCGTGAAGTAGCGACGGCTCCGGCGCTCCAAACGAGGACTCCTGGCACTCACGGAGCATGACGATCGGCCTGTCCGCTCAGACGTGCGGCTCACACCGGGCGGTCGGGGCAGGCCGCATGCCACTCGGCCGGGCAGTGAGTTTATCATCGAGCGGGCGTGGCGGCAGTGGAGGCTTCGATGATGCGACTCACAACGAAACCAGAGGCGAAAGCGCGTAGGGCAGCACTCATTGGCCACTCGCTGCTGGCTACGACTGCTGTGCTGTGGGGTTCCTCGTTCATCAGCACGCGTCTCATCGTCGGCGAGGTGCCGCCGCTCCTCCTGGGCTTCCTGCGGGGGCTCCTGGCGGTTGTCGTTCTCGGTGCGGTGGCGCGCTGGAACCGTGTACCGCTTCGAACAGGCTTCGGCGATTGGCTGCCGCTGGCGCTGCTCGGCGCACTTGGAGTCGGGTACTTCTACCTAGGGCTCAACCTGGCTCTCCAGTGGACAACCGCAGTGACGGCATCGCTGTTGAGCCTGCCGTACCCAGCGTTAACAGCTCTCGCTGCCTGGCTCTTCTTGCGCGAGCGCCTCAGCGTGCACCAGGTCGTCGGCATCGCACTCGCTGGTGCCGGCGCAACCTGGTTGACACTCGAGTCGGCACAGGACAGCGTCGGCGGTGCCTGGATCGGCAACCTCCTGGTCCTTTCGATCACAGTCGCGTGGACCGTGTACACCCTGATCGGGCGCCGAATCCTGCCGCGCTGGTCACCACTGGTAGCGACCTTCCACGTGATGCTTTCCGGAACGCTGCTCCTCGCTGTCGGCGCTGGACTGGAGTACCTGAGCGGCGCGCGGCCGGTCTGGACAGGCCACACGATGCTCCTGACGCTGTACCTGGGTATCGTCTGCACAGGTATTGGGTACACGTTCTGGAACAGCGGGTTACGGCTGGTGCCGGCAGCCGCCGCGAGCGTGTACATGTACCTGCAGCCGCTGACGGTGCTGGTGCTGGCGATACCGGTGCTGGGAGAACGCCCC
>BEID01000075.1 GCA_002898975.1 bacterium HR27
TCGGCTGCGGGCGAATCCGGTTGCGATCCAGTGGCCGATCGGTCTCGAGTCGGAGTTCCGCGGCATCATCGACCTCATCGAGTTCCGCGCCCGTATCTATCACGACGATCTGGGGCAGCACATCGAGGACATGGATGTGCCGGCCGATTACGTCGAGGTAGCGCAGGAGTGGCGGCACAAGCTGATCGAACAGATCGTCGAGACTGACGAAGAACTGATGATGCGCTACCTCGAGGGGGAAGAGATCGCTCCGGAGGACTTGCGTCGCGCGCTGCGTGCCGCGACCATCCGGGGGCAGCTGGTGCCGGTGCTGTGTGGTTCGGCCTTGAAGAACAAGGGTGTCCAGTTCCTGCTGGACGCGATCGTCGACTACTTGCCCTCGCCGCTCGACATTCCGCCGGTGAAGGGGACGCATCCCGTTACTGGCGAGGAGATCACGCGCGAAGCCGACGACGATGCGCCGTTCGCAGCGCTGGCGTTCAAGATTCAGTCCGATCCGCATGTCGGTCGGCTGACGTACGTGCGTGTCTACTCCGGCCGGCTGCACAGCAGCTCCTACGTCTACAACTCCACGAAGGGCGAGCGGGAGCGGATTTCGCGTCTCCTACGGATGCATGCGAATCACCGTGAGGAGGTCGAGTGGATCGGTGCCGGTGACATCTGTGCGGTCATCGGCCTGAAGAAGACGTTCACCGGTGATACGCTGTGCGATCCGGACAATCCGATCCTGCTCGAGCCGATCCAGTTCCCCGAGCCGGTCATCTCGGTAGCGGTCGAACCGAAGACGCGGGCGGACCAGGATAAGCTGTCGCTCGCCTTGCAGCGACTGGCCGAAGAAGACCCGACGTTCCAGGTGCGCATCGATCCGGAGAGCGGTCAGACGATCATCTCTGGCATGGGCGAGTTGCACTTAGAGGTGATCGTCGACCGCATGCAGCGCGAATTCAAGGTCGCCGCCAATATCGGTCGACCACAGGTGGCTTACAAGGAGACGATTACGCGCCCGGTGCGGGTCGAGGGCCGCTTCGTGCGCCAGACCGGTGGTCGCGGTCAGTACGGACATGTCTGGCTGGATCTTGAACCGCTGCCGCGCGGGAGCGGGTTCGTCTTCGAGGATCGCATCGTCGGTGGCGTCATTCCCAAGGAGTACATACCAGCGGTCGAGGCCGGTATCCGCGAGGCGATGCAGAGCGGCGGCGTCTTCGGCTATCCGGTCGTCGATATCAAGGCCATTCTCTTCGACGGGTCCTATCACGAAGTCGACTCGTCGGAGATGGCGTTCAAGATTGCCGCATCGATGGCACTCAAAGAGGGTGTGCGCCGGGGCAATCCAGTGATTCTGGAACCGATCATGCGGGTCGAGGTCGTCGTGCCCGAAGAGTTCACCGGTGATGTCATCGGCGACCTCAATGCCCGTCGTGGTCGGATCGAGGGTATGGAATTGCGAGCCGGTGCGCAGGTCATTCGCGCGATGGTGCCGCTGGCGACGATGTTCGGGTACGCGACCGATCTGCGCTCGATGACGCAGGGGCGCGGCACTTACACCATGGAGTTCGACCATTACGCGCCGGTGCCCGAGAGCATTGCGCAGGAACTCATGGCCAAGGCTGGTAAGGCTGGCTGAGTGAATTGTACGTGCAGGTAGGGTCGAAGCGACAGCACAGAAAGGGGTTGAGCGATGAGCAAGCCGCGGTTTGAGCGGACGAAGCCGCACGTGAACGTGGGGACGATTGGGCATGTGGATCATGGGAAGACGACGCTGACGGCGGCGATTACGAAGGTGTTGAGCTTCAAGGGGTGGGCGAACTTCAAGCCGTACGAGCAGATCGACAAGGCGCCGGAGGAGCGGGCGCGGGGGATCACGATAGCGATCAGCCACGTGGAGTATGAGACGGAGAAGCGGCACTACGCGCATGTGGATTGTCCGGGGCATGCGGACTACATCAAGAACATGATCACGGGTGCGGCGCAGATGGACGGGGCGATTTTGGTGGTGAGTGCGCCGGATGGGCCGATGCCGCAGACGCGGGAGCACATTTTGCTGGCGCGGCAGGTGGAGGTGCCGGCGATTGTGGTGTTTTTGAACAAGGTGGACATGCTGGATGACCCGGAGTTGTTGGAGCTGGTGGAGCTGGAGGTGCGGGAGCTGCTGAGCCAGTATGGGTATCCGGGGGAGAGCGTACCGGTGGTGCGGGGGTCGGCGCTGCGGGCGCTGGAGTCGAGCGCGACGGATCCGGAGGCGCCGGAGTATGCGCCGATCTGGGAGCTGTTGCGGGTGGTGGACGAGTACATTCCGACGCCGGTGCGGGCGGTGGACAAGCCGTTTCTGATGCCGATTGAGGATGTGTTTGGGATCAAAGGGCGTGGGACGGTAGTGACGGGTCGGGTGGAGCGCGGGCGGCTGCGGCCTGGGGAGACGGTGGAGATTGTGGGGCTGGGGCCGACGCGGCAGACGGTGGTGACGTCGATCGAGATGTTCCAGAAGGTGTTGGACGAGGCGGTGGCGGGGGATAACATCGGGTGCTTGTTGCGGGGGATCGAGCGGGACGAGGTAGAGCGGGGGATGGTGCTGGCGGCGCCGGGGTCGATCACGCCGCACACGGAGTTTGAGGCGGAGGTGTACGTGCTGTCGAAGGAGGAGGGTGGGCGGCACACGCCGTTCTTTGCGGGGTATCGGCCGCAGTTTTACATTCGGACGACGGACGTGACGGGGGAGATTGTGGGGTTGCCGGAGGGGGTGGAGATGGTGATGCCGGGGGACAACGTGCGGCTGCGGGTGGCGTTGGACAAGCCGGTGGCGTTGGAGGAAGGGTCGCGCTTTGCCATCCGCGAAGGGGGCCGCACGGTCGGGGCCGGCGTCGTCACCAAGATCATCAAGTAGGCTGAGGGGTGAGCGACGATGTCGCGCAGACCGGCACAACGCATTCGAATCCGGCTAAAATCGCACGACCACCGGATTCTCGATCAGTCGGCTCGACAGATCGTCGAGACGGCTGAGAGCACCGGTGCGAAGGTTGCAGGGCCGATACCCCTGCCGACGCGGATCGAGCGGTTCACGGTCATCCGCTCGCCGTTCATCGACAAGGACTCGCAAGAGCACTTCGAAATCCGCACGCACAAGCGGCTGATCGACGTGCTCGAGCCGAGTCCCTCGACGATCCGCGCGCTCATGCGCTTGACCCTGCCGGCAGGGGTAGACATCGAGATCAAGCTCTGAACGCGGGAGACCGCGTTCCTGATCATGCTCGTCGTGTGGTGAGGGCACGCCAGAGTGCCTGGTGCCACCAGAGAGAGTGGAGAGAGCCAATGATCGAGGGATTGTTGGGCCGAAAACTCGGCATGACACAGATTTTCGATGAGGAGGGACGGGCCGTTCCCGTCACGGTACTCGAAGTCGGTCCGTGTGTCGTGACCCAGGTGAAAACGAAAGAGCGGGACGGCTACGAAGCCGTCCAGCTCGGTTTTGGCCACCGCAAGCGCCAGAACAAGCCGATGCAAGGGCACCTACGGGCCTCCGGGGCATCGCCGCGGTATCTCAAGGAGGTTCGTGTGGATGACCCGAGCCAGTTCCAAGTCGGACAAGTCGTCGATTGCAGCATCTTCCAGCCCGGTCAGCTGGTCGACGTGATCGGCTGGCGGAAGGGCCGTGGCTTTCAGGGTGGCGTGAAGCGGCACGGCTTTGCCGGGGGACCGAAGACGCACGGCCAGTCGGATCGGCATCGCGCACCGGGATCGATCGGACCAACGACCGACCCCGGGCGTGTCCATAAGGGAAAGCGGATGGCCGGCCGGATGGGCCCAGTGCGGGTCACGGTGCAGAACCTCAAAGTCATGCAGGTCGATCCGCAGCGGAATCTCGTATTGGTACGTGGTGCGGTTCCTGGGCATCCGAATGGTCTCGTTATCGTCCGCCATGCGATCAAGCAGCGGCGGACGAAGGCGACGGCGTGATGGGAGGAGCGAGTCATGCTGGTTCCGGTCTACGACCTCGAGGGACGAGCAGTCGACAACATCGAGTTGGCCGACTCCGTCTTCAACATCACGCCGAACATTCCGGTCATGCACCAGGCTCTCGTTCGCCAGCTCGCTAATGCGCGGGCTGGTACGCACGACACGAAGACCCGCGGTGAGGTGCGCGGCGGTGGTCGCAAGCCGTGGCGGCAGAAGGGTACCGGGCGTGCGCGGCAGGGAAGCATCCGCGCACCGCACTGGAAGGGCGGCGGTGTCGTCTGGGGACCGCATCCGCGCTCGTATCGCCAGAAAATGCCGCGGAAGATGCGGCGCTTGGCGATCCGCTCGCTCTTGTCGGTCAAGCAGCGGGAGAACCAGATTGTCGTGGTGCGGGGGCTCAACGAGATCGAGCCGAAGACGAAGGCCATGAAGAACGTCCTCCAGCGCTTGCCGTTGGCTGATGCGCGCTCGACGCTGATCGTCGTCGATCAGCGGCGAGAGAATGTGCGCCGAGCGGCCGGCAACCTGGAAGACGTGAAGGTGCTGGTCGCCCATAACATGAACATCCGTGACGGACTCAAGTACGAGCGCATGATTCTCACCCCTGAGGCGATCGACGTCATCCATCGTCTCTGGGCGCAGGAGGGGGTGTGAGCGATGGAACTCACCTATCAGGAGATCATCCGGCGCCCATTGATCACGGAAAAGAACACGCGGCTGATGCAAATGAATCAGTACATGTTCGAAGTACATCCAGCTGCGAACAAGATTCAAATCAAGGAAGCGATCGAGCGGACCTTCAATGTCAAGGTCAAGAAGGTCAACACGATGAACGTACGCGGCAAGGTGCGCCGTCGCTTCCGCAAGCGTGGGGCGCCGATTATCGGTCGCGAGCGGTCGTGGAAGAAGGCGATCGTGACGCTCGAGCCCGGGTACACGATCGAGCTCTTCAGTCAGCTTTGATGTGGCTGAGATGAGGTGTCGCGATGCCGATCAAGGTCTATAAACCGACGACGCCTGGGCGCCGCAATATGTCGGTGCTCACGTACGAGGAAATCACGAAGGAAGAGCCGGAAAAGTCGCTGATCGAGCCGCTCAAGAAGCATGCCGGGCGGAATAACCGGGGCGTCATCACGACCCGTCACCGGGGCGGTGGGAACAAGCGCTTCTACCGGATCATCGACTTTCGGCGTGACAAGTGGGGCATTCCAGCGAAAGTCGCGGCGATCGAGTACGACCCCAATCGCACCGCGTTCATCGCTCTGTTGCACTATGCCGATGGGGAGAAGCGGTATATTCTCGCCCCGCTCGGGCTCAAAGTCGGTGACATCGTGCAATCCGGGCCTGGATCACCGATCCGCGTCGGGAACGCGCTGCCCTTGCGCGATATCCCGCTCGGCACGCTCGTCCACAATGTGGAGTTGTATCCGGGCCGGGGCGGCCAGCTCGCCCGAGCGGCGGGGGCGGTCGCGCAGGTCGTGGCCAAGGTAGATAAGTATGTACACCTGCGCCTGCCCTCCGGGGAGATCCGGATGGTGCACGCCGACTGCATGGCCACCATCGGGCAGGTCGGGAATCTCGATCATCAGAATGTGAGTATCGGCAAGGCTGGTCGGAAGCGCCACATGGGCTGGCGCCCGGCCGTGCGTGGTTCGGCCATGACGCCACGCGATCACCCGCACGGTGGTGGTGAAGGAAAGGCACCGCGCGGGATGCCACCCAAGACTCCGTGGGGGAAGCCGGCGCTCGGGAAGCGCACGCGCCGGAACAAGCGGTCAGATCGATTCATCATCCGGCGGCGCTACGAGGCCTAGCCGGTGAGGAGGTAGCGACATGGGACGTTCGTCGAAAAAGGGTCCGTACATCGATCCGAAACTGAAGAAGAAAATCGACGAACTGAACCGAACGGGTGAGCGTCGGGTCATCCGCACCTGGGCGCGCGATTGCACGATCTTTCCTGAAATGGTCGGCCACACCATTGCCGTCCACGATGGGCGACGGCATGTGCCGATTTACATCACGGAACAGATGGTCGGCCATAAGCTTGGGGAGTTCGCGCCCACCCGGACGTATCGTGGCCATGGTAAGGACGCTGAGCGGACGACCCGGCGTCGCTGAGCGGTAGGTGGAAGAAGGAGTGATTCGCCATGGAGGTCCGTGCCAAGGTACGCGAGGTCCGGGTGTCGCCCAAAAAGGCGCGGATGGTGATCGACGTCATTCGCGGAAAGCCGCTCCAGGAGGCGATGGCGATTCTCCAGGTACTGCCGCAGAAGACGGCACCGATCGCTCTCAAACTCCTGCGGTCCGCTGCGGCGAACGCCGAGCACAATTATGACCTCGATCCGGAGCGGCTGTACGTCAAGCGCATCTTCGTCGATGAGGGGCCGCGGTACAAGCGTTGGCAGCCCCACGCGCGCGGACGGGTCGGTCGCAAGTGGCGCCGGACCTCGCACATTACCGTGATTCTCGATGAGCTGCCGGAGAAGGGAGCGCCGCGTGGGTAGGAAAGTCAATCCGATCGGCTTTCGTCTCGGGATCGTTCACGACTGGGAATCGAAGTGGTTCGCTGAGAAGGATCGACAATATCGCGAGCAGCTGCACGAGGATCTCGATATTCGCGAGATCATCCAGCGCGAGCTGCCGCGAGCCGGGATCTCGCGTATCGAGATCCAGCAGGCAGTCAATCGCGTCGATGTTACGATCCATACTGCGAAGCCCGGTGTGGTCATTGGAAAGCAAGGCGCC
>BEID01000076.1 GCA_002898975.1 bacterium HR27
TCCGATCTTGGGTCCTGCCGACGATCGCACTCGCGCTCGGACCGATCGGGATCATCGCCCGTTACACCCGCGCGAGCATGGTCGAGGTCCTCCGGCAAGACTTCGTTCGAACAGCCTACGCCAAGGGCCTGAGCGACCGGCAGGTCATCGTGCGGCATGTGCTCAAGAACGGTCTGATCCCACCGATCACGATTCTCGGGCCGATGTTCGCTGCCATCGGCACCGGTTCACCGTTCGTCGAGAAGATCTTCCGCGTCCCCGGGATGGGTCGCTTCTTCGTCGATAGCTTGATCGCCCGGGACTATCCGATGATCATGGCGGTTATCCTGATCTACGGTGCGTTCCTCGCCGTCATGAACATCGTCGTCGACATCCTCTATGGGATCGTCGACCCCCGGATTCGCCTGGCCTGAGCGCAGAGAAGGGAGCGACATGCATGGCGACGACTGGTGCTGGGATGACCGGGCGAGCGGAACGGCTGGACACGCTGGTCTGGGCAGCACGGCCGCACCGGACGCTCTGGCGCGATGCGCTCAGCCGCTTGCTGGCGAATCGCCTCGCGATGTTCGGCCTCATCATGGTCAGCATCTTCACGATCATGGCGATCTTCGCGCCGATCCTCGCACCGTACCCGTACGACAAGGCTGACTTCTCCGCCGTCTCGCAGTATCCCACCTGGACCGGGAAGTACCCGCTCGGTACCGACCTCGTGGGACGCGACATGCTCAGTCGCCTCATCTGGGGTGCCCAAGTCTCGATGCTGGTCGGCCTCGGCGCGCAAGTCATCGTCTTCTTGATCGGTGTCCCGATCGGCGCGCTCGCCGGTTACCTCGGCGGGCGCGTCGACGCCATCCTGATGCGCTTCGTCGACGTGATGTACGCCTTCCCGCAATTGCTCTTCGTGATTCTCATCATGTCGGCACTCGGACGGGGCATGCAGAACATTTTCATCGCGATCGGCGTGACCGGTTGGGTCACCCTGGCACGGCTTACCCGCGCCGAGTTCCTGGCGCTCCGTGAGCGCGACTTCGTCGTTGCCGCTCGCGCAGCCGGCGCGTCGCCCTGGCGGATCATCACCCGCCACCTGCTGCCGAATGCCCTCTCACCTATCATCGTTGCACTGACCTTCGGCATCCCTCAGGCGATCTTTACCGAAGCAGCACTGAGCTTCATCGGCATCGGCATTCCGGAGCCACGCCCGAGCTGGGGCAAGATGGCCGGCGAGACGCAGCAGTACATCACGTCGTACTGGTACATGCCGATCTTTCCGACCATCCTCATCGCCCTCCTGATGCTCAGCTTCACCTTCCTCGGTGACGGGCTTCGCGACGCGCTCGATCCGCGCACACGCAAGCGCGACTGAACGGAAGGAGGTGGTGGGCCCTCGACGCTCGAGGAATGCCGGACACCGTTCCGCTCACTGTGTCATCCGAAGAGAGGAGGAGGTTCGATGAGCGAGAAACTCCGCTGGTGGGAAGATCCGGAACAAGTCGCGTTGCTCTGGAAACGCTTCCAGGCGATCGGCCTCGATCGGCGCGAGTTCATCCGCATCGTTGGGGCTGCCGGTGGTGCGACCGGCGCGGCACTCGCTGCTGCTGCCTGCCAGCGCGGTGAGGAGGCAACTCCGACGCCAGCCGCCGCGGTGACCCCGCCACCAGTTCCGACCCCGACGCCACCGCGGGCGGTCGGCCCGACGCCGACCGCGGCGCCGAGTCCGACTGCTGTGGAAGGTGAGCTGGCCCCTGAGCAAGTCTTTCGCACCAACCTCGAGCAGGACCCGCAGAGCTTCGACTTCAACCGGGACCTCTACTGCGGCGGCGATGAATCGTGCTTCGCCATGCTGGGTATGTTCACCCCCGACCTCGAAGTCGTGCCCGATATCGCCGAGCGCTGGGAGCCGAACGAGGACGCGTCCGTCTGGACCTTCTACCTCCGCAAAGATAGCTACTGGAGCAACGGCGATCCGGTCACGGCTCACGACTACGAGTGGTCGTGGAAACGGCAGCTCGATCCAGCGACGGCCGCTCCCTACGCTGGTTTCCTCTACGACATCAAGAACGCCGAAGCATTCAACACGCAGAAGCCTGGCGTCACGCGTGATGACGTGGGGGTCAAGGCGCTCGATGACTACACGCTCCAGGTAACACTGGAAGGACCACGCGGCTACTTCCCGATCCTCGCCGCCTATATCGCTGCTGCACCAGCCCACCGTCCGTCGGTCGAGAAGTACGGCGACAAGTGGACCGAGGCCGAGAACATCGTCTGCAACGGCCCCTTCAAGCTCGTCCGCTGGGAGCACGACAAGATCGTGGTACTCGAGAAGAACGAGAAATACTGGAACGCCAAGAACATCACGCTCCAGCGTGTCGAGCGACCGATCATCCCGAGCGAAGCTGTCCTCCAAGCGTACGAGAATAACGAGATCGACTGGATGTGGCGCGGCCCGCTCGGTCAGCTCGAGCGGATCCGCTCGGACCCGCAGCTCAGCAAGGAGTACCAGCAGTTCAACCTGTTCGGGACCTGGTATCTCGTTCCCGACCCAAACTTCGAGCCTTACAACCTCAAGGAAGTCCGTCGGGCCATGGCCCATGCAATCGACCGCGAGACGATCGTGAAGCAAGTGCTGAAGGGACTGGCGACCGTCGCCTATACCTTCACGCCGCCGGGCATGCCCTACTATATCGAGCCGGACGACAAGATCCGCGAGCTCACCGAGTACAACCCGGACAAGGCACGCTAGTGGCTCAAGGGTACACCCTACGAAGGTGGCAAGAACTGGCCACGTGGCATGACCCTGACACACCGCGAGGAGGGTGACGCGCCGAAGGCTGCCGCCGCGGCCATCATCCAGATGCTCAAAGAGGTGCTCGGTATGGAAATCGAGCACATCGTCGGCGAGCCGCGCGAGACCTACGAGCGCATGTGGAAGCACGAAATCCCGCTCATGTGGGTGCGCTGGTACGTCGACTATCCCGACCCGGCCAATACCCTCTTCCAGGTCTGGTATTCCAAGGCACCGAGCGGGCACCGTCACTCCTGGACGAACGACGAGTTCGACCGACTCGTTCTCCAGGCGAACGGCGAGCAGGATCCGCAGAAACGCTATCAGCTCTATTACCAGGCACAACTCATCCAGCTGGAGGACGCAGCGGCAATCTATGTGTATAACCCGTGGAACTACGGCCTCATGAAGCCATGGGTGACGAACTTGCCACGCAACCGCAACGGTGACTTCACGCCAGCATGGAATATCTTCCTCCGGCACTACGACTATTACAAGATCCTGAAGCACTGAAAATCTTTCGAGGGACACACACCGGCGACCAGTGGCACTGCGGCAGTAGTGCCACTGGTCGCCTCTCCCCGCTCAGCTTCGCCGCTCAGCTGCCCAGTTCCAGTTGCAGCCAGCGACGCGACTTCCGGTCGGCTGCGGACTTCCCTCGGGCGCCGGCTCCATGGTGATACCCATCCCCTGGTAGCTGTCCCAAGCTGCGTTGGCTGCAACCACCAGCAATGCGCGGCCAGCCGGATCGGGAACGAAGATCCCGCCGTCCTCGCGTCGCCCGTCAGTCCGCACCAGCCACAACTGGTAGACGGTTCCCCGCTCCGGCGGCGGCATCCCCTCCAGCGCGACCACAGCACGTTCCCCATCAGGATCAAGATAGACTCGACCGACCACCGATGGGAAGCCAGGCGCTTCGCCTCGCATCGCTGTCGACCAGTCCGTCTCAGCCAGCACCGCCGCGACAGCCGCCTGCCGGACCATGAGTTCGTCGAGCCGCCGGTCCGCTCGGGTAACAGCGAGCACGAGCGCGATCACGAGAAGGGCTGCCGCAGCTGCCAGAAGACCACGCGCCCAGGCCAGCCGCCACCGGCTCCGCTCCTCCCCAGTCGTCGCCGCCAGGACCTGCGCCCGCAGCGTCGGCGGCGGCTCGATCTGCGGCACGGCTGTCCCCAGCCACCCGAGAGCCTCTTCGATGCGCTGCAACGTCGCGCGACACGTGGCACAGGTTTCGAGGTGCCGTGCAATCCGGGCCGCGTCGGTCGGATCCAGCTCGCCGAGCGCATAGTCGACGAGTGCTGGCTCATGCTCGCTCAGCGCGTGTCGGTCCATGGCTCTCGCTCTCCCGCCAGTACGTCGGCCAGTCGTCGCAGCGCCGTGCGGACCCGGGTCTTCACCGTACCGAGCGGAATCCCCAGGCGCTCGGCGATCTCCCGCTGCGTCAGCCCACCAAAATAGGCCAGCTCGAGAACCTGCCGCTGCTCGCTCTCGAGTTCGGCGAGTGCCTGCCGGACGCGCGTCGCTTCCTCACCCAGCATGGTCCACTCGTCCGGATCGTCCGGATCCCACCACTCGACCCTGCTGAGCCGCTCCTGCAGTCGCCGATCCCGCTGGCGACGCCGAAGGACATCGATCGCTCGATTCCGCGCCATGCGCAGGAACCAGGGCGCGAACGCCCCACGCCCAGCATCGTAGAGATCCGGGTATTGCCAGAGCTGCACGAACAGTTCCTGCACGATGTCCTCGGCAGCGCTGCGATCACGTACGATGCTGAGCACGAGCGAATAGACCGATCGCGCATACCGATCGTAGAGCGCCGCGAGCGCCGACCGGTCGCGCTGCCGAATGCGCGCCACGAGCTCGCTATCGCTCACCGCTTGCAGATCACCGTCCATACCAGCTCCGGTGAGCACACGTCGGCTGCCATCGGTCCTATCATACGGCTCGTGCGACAGCGCGTAGGATTGAGCACCGGATACGGCGCGCCTCGCCGTGGGAGGGAGGAATGCTTCATGCGACGGCACGTGCTCGGTGTCACCGCTCTCGTTGCCTTTCTCGCCGGTTGGATCGCCGGCAGCGGGTGCTTCTCTATCCGCGTCGCCACGAGTTCGCCGAACCCGACCGCACCAGCGACGCCGTTCCAGGTAGCGACGCCCGCATCCCCTCCCATGGCCCAGCGTGCGAGCACACCGGCCAGTACTGCGATCAGCGCGCCCGCTCCTGCTCCTGACGGCGACTTCGCGACCGCGATCGAAAACGTCGCACAGCAGGTGACGCCAGCGGTCGTCTACGTAGCCGTGCGATCGATCGTCCCGAGCCTGTTCGGGTTCGGGCAGATCCAGCAAGGTATCGGCTCCGGTGTCATCTTCGACGCACGCGGCTATATCCTCACCAACGACCATGTCATCGCTGGCGCACAGGAAATTCAGGTCGTCCTCGGCGACGGACGCCAGTTCACCGGCCGGGTGATCGGCCGCTCACCGGCCAACGACATCGCGGTGGTGAAGATCGATGGGGACAACTTGCCGGTCGCGACGCTCGGTGACAGCGACCAGCTTCGCGTCGGTCAATGGGTCGTCGCGATCGGGAACGCGCTCGGCCTCGAGGGTGGGCCAACCGTGACAGCCGGTGTCGTCAGCGCCCTGAACCGCACGATCGCGCCCTCACCGGGCGAGGCCGCCTTTGGCCCGCTCATCCAGACTGACGCTGCGATCAATCCGGGCAACTCCGGTGGCCCACTGGTGAACCTCCAGGGTGAAGTCGTCGGTATCAATACCGCGAAGATCCAAACGGCCGAAGGGATCGGGTTCGCGATTCCCATCAACAAGGCGAAGGAGATCGTCCAGCAGCTCCTGGAAGCCCGGCCGCGCCCGTACCTCGGCATCACGTCCGTCTCGGTCACGCCCGCGCTCGCAGCTGCCTACGGGCTTCCCGTGAGCCGCGGTGTCCTCGTCATCGACGTCGAATCCGGTGGTCCGGCTGACCAGGCCGGCGTTCAGCCGGGTGATATCATCGTCCGTTTGGACGATCGCGACATCGCCAATGGAGACGACTTACAAGCCGCACTCGGCATGCATCAACCCGGAGACGAGGTGACACTCGTGGTGAACCGGAACGGACGGGAGATCAGTCTGCGCGTCACCCTGGGCACGGCACCAGTCGTCCAGTGAAGGAAACCCACCATGGCCAACCAGAGCGAGCTCATCGTCCACCAACTCCTCCGCGAGTTCGGACGACCGGCGCCGGACGACCCGGCCCGCCGTCGCTTGCTCGAGACGCTGGCACAGCGCGGTATCGTGCGAAGCGGCAGCGACGTCCTGACCCTCCTGGCACCACCCGAGTTGGTCGGCGAACTCGCTGCCCGTGGGGCACACGTCACGGCGGTCGAGCCACTCGACGCGTTGCTCGAGCGCGCCCGCCAGCAGATCGGTACGACACCTGCCCCGATCCACTGGGTGCGCCGCGATCCACACCGGCTTCCGTTCCGCCGCGCTTTCGATCTCGTGCTCGCTCCTGCCCTCGTTCTCGGAGCGACGAGCCAGGAGCACGACGAGGAGTTGCTCCGGGCGGTGGCGACAGCACTCCGGCCGGGAGGCACGTTCGTTTTCGAGCTACCCAACCGGGAACTCCTGCTCCGTGACTTCGTAGAGCGTTTCTGGGGCGAACTCGACGGACTCCTCGTTCTCGCTCATCAAAGCTGGGACGCCACGAGCGGGACACTCCGGATCGAGTGGCAGCTGGTCTGGCCACACGGCCCGCGTGAGAAATACGAGCGAACGCTTCGCCTGTATACCGCGAGCGAGGTCGTCCAGCTGTGTCGCCGGCTCGGCTCCGCCACGATCGAGTGCTGGGGCGATGATGCGGGGACACCGTACGGCCTCTGGTCGCCGCGGCTGCTCGTGGTAGCGCG
>BEID01000077.1 GCA_002898975.1 bacterium HR27
CCTGACCCACCTCCTCGAGCGGCTCTTTGCCCTCCTCTACCCCTCGATCGAGGTCCGTCTCGACCCCAGTCTCCCTGAGGAGGAAGGCCATGACTTCGGGCTCTGACCTCGAACCCTTCTTCCAGGGGCGGAGCTACCTCATCGCCTATTGCCCTTTCCACGAGGACCGGGGACGGCCGAACTTCGTCCTCTACCCGAGGAAGGGGATCTGTTTCCGTTGCGGGGCCGAGGTAGGACCGGAGGAGGTCGCTTCCCTCCTCCGGTCCGGGTCCCTGGAGCTTGCAGGTGGTGGGGGGAAAGGGAACGGGAAGCGGGAAGAGGCAAAGGCCCTCGAAGCCCTCTTCCGGGAAGCCTACGACAACCTCTGGCAGGGGGCCTTGCGGCCCCGCCAGGCCTATCTCCGGGAGCGGGGGATCGGGACGGGGTTTGCGCAGAGTCAGGGGATCGGCCATACCGGCTCCGCCTTCCTGATCCCGTTCCGGGACCGGGAGGGGAGGCTGGTCGGGGCCAAGCTCCGGGCCGATCCGGCCTTCGGTCTTTCCTGGCGCTACAAGAACTGGCCGGGGACTCCGAGCCTCCTCTACCGCCCCTTCCCGGAGGGGAGCCCGACCGTCCTGGTCGAAGGGGAACTCGATGCGCTCCTTCTGGCCCAGTGGGGGATCGATGCCCTCGCCCCCTCGACCGGGGTCTGGAGCCTCCTCTCTCTTCCCCTGCCCAAGAAGCGGCCGCTCCTCCTCCTCCTGGACTGGGACGAGGCGGGACAAGAAGTCGGGCGGAGGCTGGAGCGGGAAGGGAAAGGGGTCCTGGTAGAGCGGCCGGAATGGGGGGAGGGGGCGAAAGACATTGGGGAAGCGCTGGCGAGGTTACCGGAGGAACGGCGATACGATGAGCTTCTCGCGCTCCTCCATCGAGCGGCTCTTGCGGGCCTTGGGGCGAGAAAGCCATAGGGGGATCTGGGCCATCCCGGACCCGGAAGATGCCACGGCGATCCTCATCGGCCATGAGGAGACTGGGGTCCTCCGGATCAAGAACCTGACCCTCTGGGAGGGGAAGTACGAGGAACTCGAGCAGCGGGTCTTGAGCACGGTGGGGGCCTGGATCGCGGGACATCGGGTCGGGTTCGGACCGAACGTCGAGATGATCTCGTCCGAGGGAGCGTTTCCGCTATGGGGCTTTTCGGAACGGGAGAAGGCCTACCTCGAATTCTATCGCTTTCTCCGGAGCAGGGGAAAGCTTCGGAGCTGACCTTGCCGGAGTATCTCGCCGCCCTGCGGGGAGTAGCGGCCTTGCAGGAGAAGGCCCGGGCCGGGATGCGGATGGCGGCGATCCAGTTCCCGAGCGGCCAGATCGGGTTTTGGACTGTCCTCCTGGTCGAGGGGAAGATCGTCCCCTATCCCCACTGGTCGAAAGAGGTAGGGGAACTTGAGGCCAAGCTCCGTTCCCTCTTCCCGGAAGCGGACTGGGACCAGGTCGAAGAAGAGGCCCAGGCCCTCCGGGCCCTCTGGACAGGATAGGGACCTTCCGATATGCTTCCCCTGACGGAGCTGGTCAGGAGGGCTGGAAGGGCGTCGGGAGGAGGATTCGGGCCCTATTGCGGTCGGCTTCCCAAGCCGGTTGTCGCGGGTTCGAATCCCGTCTCCCGCTCCGACGCGACCGGGCAGTTCTCACTGCCCGGTCGCTCTTTTCTCCCCCGGTTCCGCCGGTCCGACGAGGCCTCGGCGAGCCTGCCCCCGCACAGCGAGGTGGCGCGAGCCGCGCCCTGCGGCTCTCCGGCAGAACGCCGACGCCCACGACCGCTGTCGTGGCCTGCCACCCCGCTCGCGGCCAGCCATGCTGCCCGATCCTACGGCACGTACCGCCTCGTCGCGGTTCCGGCACGGCCGGCCGCGACATCGACTCCTTTCTGCACCGACACAGTTTCCCGAAGCATCGAGCAGGCACGCTCCCACACCCGCGTTCAGTGCCCGAGTGGCCGGTCGAGCGGCCCGAGGAGCCGTTCAGCCCGGAGCCGGGTCCGCTCCATCGCGCGCAGCGGATCTACGGCCACCGCCGACACCGCTCCGTACGCTTCCCGGAGTACGGATTCGAACAGGACAACCCGCGCCCACCGGTCGAAGCGGGCATCGAGGAACTCACCGACATCGCCTTCCGGGAGCTCGAGCGCTGCCCGCAGATACTCGGCGTACCGGCTCCTCAGGAGCGGTTCGAGCAATGCCGACACGCGTTGCCAACGTTCGTCACCGTCAGAAAGCCGCAAGCGAAAGACCGGTTGCAGCGGTTCGTGCGTCCCTCCAGCGAACGCCGCCGCCATCAGCTCTGCCATTTCGTCCGCCATCCGCTCTGGATGGAGTACCCAGTACGCCGCTGCAGTCAGCACAGCCTCGGCCCAGGCATCACGAGGATATTCGTCGAGTGCAGCGGTCCACTGCTTCGGCTCGCCTGCCATTGGGGAATCGGAGAGCGCCCGACGCTCCACGATAGCCCGCACGCTGTCCAGGAGCCGCCCTTCCCACCACAGCCCTTCGAAAAGGCAATCCGAGACCTGGACGACCGGATCGCACGCAGCGCACGCGTCGACGAATGCCCGCGCGGTTTCAGCATCGAGCGCCAGCGGGTGCGGAACGAGGTCACGCAGGTTCCAGAGTAGCGGCCAGTCGAGCCGGACCCGCTCGGGCTCCGTCTTCGGACCGTCTGCCCTCGCCGCTTCACAGACGGGGAACGCCAAAACGACCAGCGCAAGACTCCACCGATTGATCCGGCGGATCACTTCCCAGGGAACCCGCAGCTCCTGTGCAGCCGGCAACGCGAATCCCTCCCGCCGCAGCAGCCCCAGGACCAGCCACGGCTCGACACCGATCGCAGCTGCCCAGTGCAAGGCCGCCGGCGTCGTCGCGAGCGGGCCGAGCTGGCCAGTCAATGCCGCGAGGTAGTCGAGCGCCCGAGCATCGATCGCTTCCTCTCCGATCCGATCATCGAGACCAGCCTCTCGCACCGCATCGGCCAGGTTCCAGCGGGCGCCGCTCGCGCACCACCCCGTCGCTGCTGCGAAGAACTGGCGTGCCATCCGTGCGCCACGCTGGTCCGGGTCGAGTTCTCGAGCGAAGGCTTCCGCGATACGACGCCCCTCTTCGATGAGCAGCACGCCGTCTGGTCGCTCGACCATGCCTACCCCCGTCCGATATTCCCGAAGTGTCGCATCCCGTACCAGGTCCAGCTGTCGAACTGCTCAGCCAGCGCGTCGTACTCGCCCAGCCAGCCGTCCGGATCCAACACCAGCGCGCGGATCGCACCGACCAGCTCCCGCAGGACACCCTCGAAGACCAGTAGACGCCAGGCTGCGCCGACCGTGTCGTCCGGCAGCTCACCACCCAGCGCGCAGGCGATCCCCAAACGCCGTGCGACATGCCGGGCATAGCTCGTTGCGAGCAGTCTATCGAGTGCGGCGCTCGACCGTTCCCACGCCGCACGCAACTCGTCGGCCGTCAGCAACGCTGGAACGTCCTGCTGCCATCCTTCGACGAGTCCGACACCATGGCGCAGCAGCTGCCAGAGCACCGCATCGGCCGGATCGAGCGCCTCCGGCCAGTGCAACGGGTGCCAGGGGCCCGGCAGGCTCGCCCGGGCCGGCGACCGCGGTGGCTCACCGAAGCGATCGACCCAGGCGAGCGACATCGCCTCGATCAGAAAGTCGTCGGTCTCCGCACCGTGATGCCAGGCCGCGACCGCGTCCATGAACTCGTCCCGTTCGCTCTCGGGCAGGATGAGCGGATGCGGTATCCGGTGCCGGAGCGCGAGCGTGATGGGCCACACCGCAAGCTCGCGGTCCGACAGGCTGTCGTCTCCGACGAGCTCGCCGCAGACCTGCGGTGCGACGACGTCCATGAGCTGCAAGCCGATCGCCCAGTCGCCCATGCGGACGATCACTTCGCGCGGCACCTCGAGATCGAGTGGGTCCAGCGGATCCCGCTCGGCCCGTCGCGGTGCCGCGTGTGCCCAGACGTACCACGGTTCGAGACCGAGCTGGCTGGCCAGCGCGATCGCACCCTGTGTCGTGGAAAGTGGCTCCAGCTGCTCGATGACATCCTGGAAGAAGTGAATGCCGAAGCGTTGCTGGTAGAGGCTGTGTACGTCTCCTCGTGGCATGGAAGTCTCCGGATCGACCAGTGACGGGTCGACCTGACGGACAATGCGCGCGAGATCGAGGTGC
Organism: bacterium HR27; assembly: GCA_002898975.1. GTDB lineage: Bacteria > Chloroflexota > Chloroflexia > Thermomicrobiales > Thermomicrobiaceae > Thermomicrobium. The sequence continues at coordinate 4,208 of BEID01000077.1, forward strand.
GCGCCGCGAGCCCGCCAGGCCTGCGCCCCCTCGAGAAACTCACGCAAGAGCCCTGGCCGCTCCGACGCCCGCTCGCGCAACCAGATCGCCATCGGGAAGGCCCTGCCGAGTATCACGATCCGTCCCAAGTCGCTCACTGCACAACTCCTTCCGCTCACCGCCCAGATCGAGAACTTTTCGTCTTTCTCAGTTTCCAGAGCCGGCGAGAACCCAGTCATTCCCGCAGGGCAGACGATTTCTAGAGACACCGAGCGTTCTCAGCGGTGTGCCATACTGACGAGTACGAGAAGGGACACGCTCGCGAACCGGCCCGTACCGGGAGGGAGTCTTCGCCTGATGGCAGAACCGGTTCTCCTCGTCCAGCGCACTGATGACATCGCGACCATCACCCTCAACCGGCCAGCCGTTCGGAACGCGCTGGACCGTGCCCTGGCCAGCGCGCTGGTGACCGCCGCCCGAGAACTCGCCCGTGACGCCGAACTGCGTGCGGTCGTCCTGCGCGGCACACCACCCGCCTTTTGTGCTGGTGCTGACCTGCGAGAGCGACTCGCGCTGACTCCCGAGGAACGTACGGCGCACACCGAAGCGATCGCCGCAGCCGTCGAAGCGCTCGCCGACCTCCCGGTGCCGACGATTGCCGCGATATCGGGAGCATGTCTCGCTGGGGGTGCGGAACTCGCGCTGGCCTGTGACCTGCGTTTTGCCGATACGACAGCCCGGTTCGGGTTTCCCGAGGTGCGGCGCGGCATCTTTCCCGGAGCTGGCGGCATGCTCCGCCTTCCCCAGCTCGTCGGACCGTCACGGGCGGCCGATCTCCTCTTCTCCGGACGGGTCATCGATGCGGAGGAAGCGCTCCGCATCGGTCTGGTCGATCGGGTGTGCCCTCCGGATCAGCTGGACAACCTGGTCGCCGATTGGCTCCGCGAGTTGCGTCAAGCTGCGCCGGCAGCAGTCCGCGCGACCAAGGCCGCACTCCGGCGCGCACTCACCTGCGACGCGGTCACCCTAGCCGATATCCGCGCCCTACGCCGGACGCTCGACGCGAGTCCCGAGTACGAAGAGGGATTACGCGCCTTCGCGGAAAAGCGGCCGCCTTCCTGGGTTCAGGACTGATCCGGCTCGATCGTGAACGACGTTTCCATGTCATTGACGACCAGTGTGTAGGTTCCCGGTGCGAACGAGCCGACCTCGATCGTCCTCGTAAAGGGACGCAAGACCTGCGCGCAGAGGCGGTCGCGCGGCCGCTGCCACTCGAGCAGGACGGTAATGCGCTGGCCTTCGACCGTGACGGAGGGGGACTCGGCGAGTTCGGCGCACGCGTCCGGCAGCGCTCCCTGCACCTCGATGGTCACCGCAGCAGGCTTCCCCTCGCCGACTCGCACCTCGACCTGCTCCACGATCGCCAGCCCGGAGTCGTGCCCACCGGTTCCCGGCTCGGACGAGTGCACGATACCCTCCCCAGGATCGAGCTGGACGCCATTCAACGCGACGACCCAACCGTCGTGCAGCGCCACGCCGAGCGGTATCGTCAATGTTTCCGCACGAAGCACCTGCGCGCACGCCACGTCGACCGGCCGTTCGCCCCACACCTCTACCAGCACGCGCGTACCGTCGCGACTCACCGCCCAGCGCGGCTGGCTACAGGCATCGGGCAGCACGACTTCGACGAGTAGTTCGGACTGGTTCGCACCGGTGTCCTGCAGTGTCGCTCGCTGGATGTCGATAGGTACCCGTTCCATGGCCCCCGCCGGTCGCGGTGTCGCTACACTGGTCGGCGAGGGAACAGCTGCACTCGTTGGGCTCGATCCCGCACCGGTCGACTGAGCTGTGTTACCGGTGCAGGCGAGGAGCAACCACGCCAAGAGACTGACCAGTACGAGGAACAAAGCCGATCGACAGCTGACTCCGACACGCGAGCGGATCACCATGTGCCCCCCTTGTTGCTTCCTTTCGACAATGAGACGATCGTCCGTGTCGTTCGGTTCCGAGAGGGGCACTAGGAACGTTCCGGAGGGGATCGATCATGGCTAGTCACACGATCGAACTCGCCTCGTTCAGGATCGAGCCTCTGCTCGATGCGGAGGGAGCCTTCTTTCCGATCGCCGTCGTTTTCCCTGATGTCGCCACAGCAGCGTGGGACCCCTATCGGTCGCTCTACCCGGACACGTTCGCCGGGGACGACACGCTCTACACGCGCGTCACTTGTTACCTCATCTGCGGTCGAAACCAGACCGTGCTCGTCGACGGTGGTATCGGGCCTGGCCCGGCACCGCTCTTCGGAAATGCACGCGGCGCATTGCTCGGCGAGCTGGCGGCTCGCAGGG
>BEID01000078.1 GCA_002898975.1 bacterium HR27
GCGCAGGTAGCCGATGTAGACGTCCAGCACGCTGTCGTACCCGTCGAAGTCGTGACCCCACACTGCCAGGAGGATCTGGCTGCGCGTCAGGACTCGACGTGGATGGCGCATGAAGTAGTAGAGCAAATCGAACTCTCGCGGGCTGAGCCGGAAGCTCCGCTCGCCGCGCCGCGTCTCCCGCGTCACCGGATCGAGCACCAGATCGGCGAACACCAGCGGTTTCTCGTCGCTCGACGGTTCGACACGGCGGAGGAGCGCTCGGATGCGCGCCAGAAGCTCGGCCGGCGCGAACGGCTTGACCAGGTAATCGTCAGCCCCACTGTCCAGCCCGAGCACCCGATCCTCGACCGCGTCGCGGGCCGTCAGCATGAGGATCGGCGTCCCGTCCCCCGCCGCCCGCAACCGCTGCACGACCGCAAGCCCATCCAGCCCGGGCAACAACCAGTCCAGCACCACCACGTCCGGCCGGCGCTCGCTGACCAGGCGCAGCGCCTCGTCGCCTGACTGCGCCACGCTCACCGTGAACCCCTCGTACGAGAGGGTCCGCCGCAACATCTCGACCAGCCGCGTATCGTCGTCGACCACCAGGACGTGCGCCATCGTGACCGATCCCGGTTCCAGGTCTCCACCCGTGTTCCGACAGGCATCCTACCACGCCGTTCTGTCCACCGAAGCGATTCTCAGCGAACTCTTACCCACCTCTTGCCCTGCTCTCAACCAGGCCAGCTACGCTGGGAACTGGGACGTTACGGGAAGGGGTTCTCGAGGTGTCAGGTCGACTGGGAATGCGTCTGCTGATACCGTTCGCTATCGCCGTGGTTCTGGTAGGCTGCGGCACCGCAAGCGCACCGTCCCCCACACCGACCCGTACGGCTGCCACACCTACGACTGCGGCCACGACGCCGACGTCCTCGCCGACAGCGGCAGGGACCGCGACAGGGGCACCGTCGCCCACCGCGACGACCGCTCCAGCCAGCCAGTCGACCGGCGATGCGGTCGTCTTCCAGCTCGTGCCAGCGGAGAGCGAAGCGCGCTACCGGGCGCGCGAGCAGCTGCTCGGCCGCTCCCTGCCGAACGATGCCGTCGGCCGCACGAACGCGGTCGAGGGTCAGATCGTCTTCAACAGCGACGGGACGATCGATAGCGAGCGATCGCGCTTTACGGTCGATCTCAGGACGCTCCAGAGCGACGAGACACGACGCGATAACTACATCAAGCAGAACACGCTCGAGGTCGATCGGTATCCCAATGCCGAATTCCAGCCGACGACAGCGACTGGTCTTCCCTGGCCACTGCCGTCGAACGGGCAGCTCCAGTTCCAGCTGGAGGGTAATCTCACGGTGCACGGCGTCACCAAGCCGGTAACCTGTAACGTGCAGGCGACGGTCGAGGGACAACGGATCACCGGAACCGCGACGACCCAGGTGACATTCGAGGACTTCGGTATGACACCGCCGCGGGTTCCGGTCGTCTTGAGCCTGGAGGATACCATCACGCTCGAACTCGACTTCACGTTCGAACGGGTGTCATGATCGCGCGGACAGGACGAATCACGAGACGAACGCTCCTGTCCCTCGCACTCGGCGTCGCGGCCGCCTGCCGCAGCCGAGCCAGTCCAACGCAAACTCCCAGCCTGCCCTCTCCCACCTCCTCTCTCGGGCCGGGGCCGACGGTTACCGCCGAGCCCCGGCCCACTCTCACTTCCACCTCGGCAGCGCCGACACCCGTCCCGACTGCGACACCAGCCCCCACGCCATCGCAGACCGCAACGCCGACACCCGCTCCGACGCTCACGCCGCACCCGCTCGCGGCGTATACGATCGAAGGACTGCGCGGGCGAACCTATCCGGGCGGGCAGATCGAGATTACCCGAACCGTGGCGGAAACCGAGGCCTACACGTACTACCACATCCAGTATCCCAGCGACGGTCTCCGGATCACAGGCGGGCTCCACGTGCCGCACGGCGACGGCCCCTTCCCGGTCGTCATCCTCTGCCACGGCTACATCCCGCCCGATCAGTACTGGACGGGCGCCGATACCATCCAGGCTGCCGATGCACTGGCTCGACGGGACTTTCTGTGCGTCGCACCTGATTTCCGTGGCTGGGGTGGCTCCGATCCCGGTCCCAACTACTTCCGCACCGGCATCGTCATCGATACGCTCAACTTAGTAAGTTCCTTACCGTCCCTCCCGCAAGCCGATGCCGCGCGCGTCGGCCTCTGGGGACACAGCATGGGCGGCGGCTTGGTCGCTAAGGCGATCTGTATCGACGATCGCATCCGCGCTGCCGTGCTGTACGCGCCGGTCAGCGGCTGGGATCTCGACAATATCCGCAAGTGGGGCGACGGTGCGCGTCCCGACGATCCGTTCGGCCCGATCTACGCCGAGGCTGCGCAGAACGAACAGTTCCTGCGCGCGACCTCACCGCTCTTTCACTTCCATTTCGTTGCCTGTCCGGTGCAGATCCACATCGGCACCGCTGATACCGTTACGCCACCGGAATGGTCACGTGCGATTCGCGACAGCCTCGAGCTCGCCGGCAAAGAAGTCGAATACTTCGAGTATCCCGGCGAGGGTCACGCCTTCTCCCCACCGGCTTGGAGTATCTTCATCGAACGGATCGCCGCCTTCTACGAGCGCACCCTGCGCAGCGCCTGAGCCAGCCACACGGTATACTCCCGGCGTCAGCAGGGGAGTGGCCTGGATGCATCTGAGTCAGCCCTACCGCCGTATATTCCAGTGGAGTGGGCTCGCTCGCCGAGCACAGGAGTCCGCAGCGAGCCTGGAACGAGCGAGCGACGACCTCCTCGTCCAGCGTGTGGTGGAAGGCGACCTCCGCGCCTTCGAGCTACTCTACGATCGGTACGCCCGACCCGTCTTCTCTCTCGCCTTCCGCATGCTCGGCGATCCCAGCGAAGCGGAGGAATTACTGCAGGAAACGTTCGTGCGGCTCTGGCAGCAGGCAGGTCGGTACGATGCGCGTCGCGGTTCCTTCGGGAGTTGGCTCATGAGTATCGCGCACAATCTGGCTGTCGACGCGCTCCGCCAACGGAGCCGCCGCCCGCAACGGGCGGACTTCGTCGATCTCGCGACGCTCCCGCTCCAGGACATCGACGAGCGCGCCACCACTCTGGAAGCAGCGGAGGTGAGCGAACTCCGCGATCGTGTGCGCCGTGCCCTCGCGCAACTCCCCGAGCCGCAACGGCAAGCGATCGAACTCGCCTATTTCGCTGGACTCACCCACAGCGAGATCGCGGCCGTACTCGGCGAGCCGATCGGGACGATCAAGACCCGGCTCCGGCTCGCGATGCAGAAACTGCAGATCCTGCTGCGCGATCATTCCACCGGGGATCTCGGTGATGCTTGAGGGAGACGCTCGGCGAACCGATTGTCCGGACGACCTCATCGGCGCCTACGCACTCGGCGCACTCGACCCTGACGACCTCGAAGCGGTCGAGCGTCACCTGGCTCTGTGCGAGCACTGCCGCCAGGCGGTCGCTGAGGCGCGCCGCACCGCTCAGTTGCTCGCGTTCTCAGCGCCGCCGCAACCGGTACCGGTCCGTACCCGGCGCCAGCTCCTCGCCCGTGTCCGACCGTCCCCGGTGCGTAACAGCCTCCGCTTCTGGCTCGCGCGCCCGGCCTGGGCTCTGGCCGCCGCAGCCAGTCTCCTCGCCCTCCTGTTCGGCTGGCAGGTGGTCCAACAGCACCGGGTGGCCGATCGACAGGCCCGCCAGGTAGTCCAAGCCAACGCCCAGCGTCGGGCTGTCGTCCAGCTGATCGCGCAGCGCGACGGCTTGCTGATCCGCCTCCAGGGTACCGGTGCGGCACGCGATGCCCACGGTGCGATCATTCTCGATCCCTCGAGCAACACGGCACTGATCGCTGTCGAGGGACTCCCGCGTCCCGCCACGAGCCAGGCGTACGTCGTCTGGCTCGTCCGCGGCGACCAGTACTACCAGGCTGGGATCCTCCCGGTCGACGAGCACGGCCACGCCGAACTCTTTCTCTCGCCGCGCGAATCGCTCCGTACCTTCGACGCCCTGGCGATCACGCTCGAGAACGGCCCGCAGGTCTCGGCACCCAACGGGCAGCCGGTCGCGCTGGCCTCCCTCGACTAGATCAGAATCTCTCCATCCTTCATGAACAGTTGGCCGTCGATCCACACCTCGCTCTGGTGACGGAGATCGCAGATCATGTCCCAGTGGACTGCTGAACGGTTCCGGCTTCCGGTCTCCGGGTAGCCAGCCCCGATCGCGAGGTGCAGCGTCCCTCCGATCTTCTCGTCGAACAGAATGTTCCCGGTGAACCGCGTGATCGCCCGGTTCAACCCGAAAGCGAACTCCCCGACGTACCGTGCTCCCTCGTCCGTCTCCAGCATGGCGTGCAGGAACTCCTCGTTCCGCGCTGCGGTCGCCTTGACCACCCGTCCGCCTTCGAACCAGAGCCGGATGTCTTCCACGCGCCGCCCCTGCACCATCGAGGGATAGCTGAAGCGGATCGTCCCCTCGACCGAATCCTCGATCGGCCCAGTAAAGATTTCACCGTCGGGAAAGTTCCGGCGCCCGTCGGCGCTGACGAACCGACGCCCAGCGATCGACAACCGGAGATCGGTATCCGGTGCCCGGACGTGTACCTCACGCTTGTCGGCCAGCCACGCGATGAGTCGCGCCTGCTCGCGCGCCTGCTCCTGCCACGCCGCAACCGGATCCTCGCGGTCAAGCAAACAGGCCCGGAGCACGAATTCCTCGTACTCGGCGAGCGACATCTCGGCGTCCTGCGCGTACGCCTCGGTCGGATAGAGCGTCACGCACCAGTTCAGCTTTCCTTCTGCCGCCCGTTCCAGATAGGTCTGCCGGAGTTCGGTCCGGGCCCGCTGGGCCAGTTGCTGGCGTGCCGGATCGATCCCGGTCAACGCGCGCGTGTTGCTTTCGCTCAGAATGCGCAGCAGGGCATCCGCCTGCTCGGGGCCGATCCGCTCATCGGGCGTGATGAACGTCAGTTGCCGCTCGTTGGCCGTCTTGTAGAACTCTTCGGCCAGCCCCGGGAGCGTCACCTGCACGACCGGGTGAGCCCCGCGTTCGAGAACGAGCCGGTAGACGGCGCGAATCAGCGGTGCAGCCAGCGGCGTCCCGTTGATGACGACCAGTTGTTCCGGCTGGACAGCCAACGAATAGTCGACGAGCACCTGTGCCCATTTCGTGACCCGTGGATCGGTCATCCCTCGCCTCCTTCGTGTTCCCCGCCGCATCCTACTACGGAGCCGCACCGAACGGCAGCGAACTGCGACCAGCCTCTGCCAGCCGAATCGGTACCTTCCGCTCTATCCGCGGTAATCGTCTCTTCCGTAGAGTGAGAACGGAGCGATCCGGCCGCGAGGTGGGGATCGACGCATGCTGGCGTTCCGACCCGGACGGTTCCCGAAACAGCGAGGGGCGTTGCGTGGCCAGGTGCTCATCCTGTTGGCACTGCTCCTCGTCGCCTTGCTCGGTTTCAGTGCCCTCGCGGTCGATGTCGCATTCGCCTATGCGGAGCGACGTCTCCTGCAGAACATGGTCGACGCAGCAGCGCTCGCTGGTGCGCGCGCCCTCTACGATGGCCAGTCACCGAGTCAAGCCACCGCCGCAGCGCAAGCAGCGTTTCAAGCGAATCTCACCGCCAATCACGACTCCGGCGAAGGGCTGACTGTCACCCAGTTGAACGTCGAGATCGACCAGACCAACCGGATCGTTCGGGTCACGGCCTCAGCCGATATCGAACGGTTCTTTTTAGGGGCGTTCTACGACGGACCATGGCGCACCGAGGCGCAGGCAGCAGCCCAGGTCGGTCAGCAGCCGGCCGATTACGCGTTTCTCGCCCTCGAGCACGACAACCCGAACGCCGTCAATCTCATCGGGAACGTGAACGTGCGTGTCGTCGGGGGCAGCGCGATGTCCAATGGTGGTATGCGCTGCGTCGGCAACGGTACCTTCCAGGCGGACGGCACGGTCGATGCTGCGCTGTCCTTCTCCCAGACCGGCAACTGCCGTTTCCAGGCTGGACAGGGTGTCCGCAGCGGCGTGAGTCCCGTCGACGATCCGCTCGCTGCGATGCCGGAACCACCGCGCCCGACCGTCCCTGGTATGCCTGGCGGTGGCACCGCTGCATGCACCACGAGCGGGAGTACCGTGACTTGCCCACCCGGACGCTACACCGGGAGCATCAGCTTTAGTGGCAACGGGTCGCTGGTGTTCACGGGCGGAACCTATCAGTTTGACGGTACAGTGTCGTTCTCCGGGAACGGCACGGTCACGCTCGGCCCAGGATTCTATTATTTTCGCAAGGGATTCACCGTCAGCGGGAATGCCACGATCCAAATGGCACCCGGGACGTATGTCTTCGATGGATCATCGTTTTCCATCGGAGGAAATACGCGCCTCATCCTCCAGGGACAACCGACGAGCTGTTCCGGAGTCGGTCAGGAGTTCCAACTCTTCTTCCGCAATAGCTCCTTCGCTGTCCAGGGCAACTTCGGATTA
>BEID01000079.1 GCA_002898975.1 bacterium HR27
GCAGCGTGGTACGTCGGCAGACACCCAGTGCCCGGTTTGACTGGCACACTCTGTGGGGGTAACCTTAAACGCGACTAGATTACTCGGGATTTGCAAGGCGAAAGGGGACACAGGAAGTGAGCGAACGCATGACGAGCCAGGCAGACGCTGTCCTCGCCGCCATCCGCGAGCGGCGCAGCGTCAAGCAGGTGCGACCAGATCCGGTACCGCGCGAACTGATCGAGCAGGTGTTGGAGGCAGCCGTCTGGGCGCCGAACCATCATCTCACCCAACCGTGGCGGTTCTTCGTCCTGACCGGTTCGGCGCGCGACGCGCTCGGCGAGGTGCTGGCGCGCGACCCCGCGCTCTCCGCCGACAAGCGTGAGGCGATCCGGCAGAAACCGCTCCGCGCGCCGGTCGTCATCGCAGTCGCCGTCGAACCGGATCCGCGCCGCCCGCTGCTCGACGAGATCGCTGCTGGCGTCGCTGCGATCCAGAACATGCTCCTGGCCGCTCACGCGCTCGGTCTCGGCGCGATCTGGCGGACCGGTCGCGCGATCGAAGACCCGGCCGTGAAAGCGTTCTTCGGCCTCTCCGATCGTGCCGTCCTTCTGGGCTTCGTCTATCTGGGTTTCCCTGCGAGCGTGCCCGAGCCACCGGCCCGCCGTCCCGCGAGCGAGTGCACGATTTGGTTCGATGCAGCGACCACCGCGGCTGCACGCGCCCGCGCACTCGACGGCTCCTCTCCCGCCGACACGGTGGAGCCGACGTCCGCTGCGTGACGGGACCCCTCGCCGGCAGCGGCGCGACGCGGTACGCTACGGCCGACGTGCACTGTTGTCGGGCACAACGTGACGGGTGAGGGGGAGCCGCGATGGACATCGGTTTCGTCGGACTCGGCAACATGGGACGCGGAATGGTGCAGGCACTGCTGCGTGCTGGCCACCGTGTCGTCGTCTGGAACCGGACACCGGAGCGCGCTGACGAACTCGTCGCGCTCGGGGCCGTGCGAGCCGCAACGCCGTTCGAGGCGGCCGAAGTCGGCGTGGTGTTCACGATGCTCGCCGACGATGCCGCGACGGAGGCTGCCGTGGCGGGCCCGCACGGGATCCTTGCCGGACTGCCGCACGACGGTATCCATGTCGCCGCGAGTACTCTCAGCGTCCGCTACTCGGCCGAACTGGCCGAGCGCCACCGGACACGCCACCAACACTACGTGGCAGCACCTGTCTTCGGACGACCCGACGCTGCTGCACAGGGAGCGCTGCGCCTGGTGATTGGCGGGGCACCCGCGGCGATCGAGCGACTCCAGCCGGCCTTCAGCGCACTCGGTCAGCAGCAGTTCGTCATCGGCGAACGCCCCGAGCAGGCGCATGCCGTCAAGCTGGCTGGGAACTTCCTCATCCTCTCGATGGTCGAGCTCCTCGGTGAAGCGTTCGTTCTCGTCGAGAAGGCCGGTGTCCCGCGCGAGCGCTTTTTCGAGGTCGCTGCCGCTGTCTTTTCCTCGCCCCTGGTCGAGCGCTACGGTCGCACGCTCCTCGAGCGCCGTTTCGCCCCGCCGGGCTTCCGTCTCGCTCTCGGACTCAAGGACATTCGCCTTGCGCTCGACCTCGCCGAAGCGACCGCAACGCCGCTGCCGATCGCCGATCTCATCCGCCAGCACGCGCTGGAGGCGGTCGCGACCGGTAAAGCCGACCGTGACTTTGCAGCCCTGCTCGAGGTGATCGAAGCGCATGCCGGCATCGGTCACGCCTGAGCCGATCGGTCGGTTGGTCGGCCGCGCCGAGGCGCGTCTGCACCGGACGCTCCCCGCTGCGGTGAGGCGCCGCTCGGCGTGGTAGGCAAAAACGGTTGGCGGAGCGGTCGTCGCTTCCCGGTCATCCCGGGCGTAGGTCGCGATGGGGATCGCTGCTACGCGGGAGCTACGCTGTCGCATGGCCGACTCGACGTCGCGTCTGGCTGCACGAAGAAACGACCCCGACGATCCTCGGTCCGCGTATCCTACTCCCCTTCCGGGTTTCGGATGCCCGGCCTCGAATCGTCGGGGCCTAGTATCAGTATACGACTCCGTGGTCGCCGTGGCGTTACAAAAACGCAACAGTTTTCCAGAACACCTGAAAGCCCGGTTCTGGGCACGCGACCGATCGTCCCCTCTTGCGTCGTCTCTGCGGTTTTCCGAGACTGTCTTGCGACACACGAAGGCTGGGGGAGGAAGTGAGCGAGGAGCGTGCGCTGCTGGACTTCCGGCTCGATGGTAAGGTCGCGCTCGTCACCGGTGCCTCGTCGGGTCTGGGTTACGCCTGTGCGCTGGCGCTCGCCGAAGCGGGTGCCGATGTCGCGGTTGCGGGCCGCTCACTCGACCGGCTGGCTGGGGTGTGCCAGGCGATCGAGGCACGTGGTCGACAGGCCTATCCGGTCGTGGCTGACGTTCGTGATGTCGCGCAGATCCGCCGGATGGTCGACCAGGTCTCTGATCGGTTCGGACGCATCGACATCCTCGTCAACAGCGCTGGACTCAACATTCCCCAACCGGCGCTGGAGGTCACCGAGGACGCCTGGGACACGATCATGGACACGAACGCCAAAGGGCTCTTCTTCTGCTGCCAGGCAGCTGGACGATACATGGTCGCGCAGCGTTCCGGCCGCATCGTCAACATCGGCTCGACGATGGGACTCGTCGGCATGGCTGACCGTGCTGCCTATTGTGCGAGCAAGGGAGCGGTCTCCCAACTCACCAAGGTGCTGGCGATCGAATGGGCTCCCTACAATGTCACGGTCAATGCTGTCGCCCCGACCTTCGTCGAAACGCCGTTGACCCGTCCCTACTTCGAGCGGATTCCCGGCTTTCGCGAAGAGGTCCTCTGTCGCATCCCGCTCGGTCGCCTCGGCACTCCGGAGGAGGTGGCGGCGGCTGTCGTCTTCCTCGCCTCCGACGCCGCTGCCATGATCACCGGTGTGACGCTACCGGTCGACGGCGGCTGGACAGCCTGGTGAAGCGGTCTCGAGTGACGCACCGCTTCAGTCGCTCACCCGCTCGGCCAGCCGGCCGAATGCGCGAATCCAGCGTGGCCGTATTCCTCCGTTCTCGAACACGAAGTCGACCCGGTTCGGGACGACCCGCGCTGGCCCGCTCGTGAACACCGTTGGCCCGATCGGCTGCAGGAACAGCGGCGGGAGCGCCCGTTCGCGCGGCTGTCGGCTGAGTCCGCGGGTCTGCACCGCCCGCAGCCACAAGCCACCAGCCGCTGGTTCCACCCTGATCCGCGCCAGCCGATACTCGTACGTACCGGCCAGGCGAGCCAGCTCCGCTTCCGGTATCGTCATCAGTCGCGGTGCCTCCGGCCGCATACCGAACCACTCGCCGAGCAGCCACGTCTCGACCTCGAGAGCGGCCGCGCTCCCCTGCTCGTGGTTCGTCAGACTGGCCACCGCCGCTCGCTGTGCCGGCAGCAACGTGAGGTGCGCCTGGAACCCGTTTGTCGACCCGCCGTGTCCGATCGGTCTCGCGCTGCCTACCGTCCAGAGCGCCCAGCCGAGCCCGTAAGCATCGGCCCAGTTGGCAGCGGCCACCTGCGGCTCCTGAAGTCGTGTCACGCCCTCGGCCGAAAGCGGCGGCTCCGACACCTGGTGGAGGCCGAGGTGGAACGCTGCGAACGTCAGGAGGTCGTCGATGGTCGCCCAAATGCCACCGGCTGGATGCACGCTGCGTGGTAGCGCGAAGTCACGCACCACCTCAGGGTGGCCCTGCTCGTTCGTCCGGTGGCCGGATGCGTACGGATAGCCCAAAACGTCCTGGACGAAGAAGAACGTCCGCTCGAGACCGAGCGGCTTGAGGAGACGCTCGCGCATCGCGTCCTCGAACGCTTGTCCGGTCACCACCTCGATCACGCGTCCAGCCAGCGAAAACCCACTGTTGCAGTAGCTCCAGAAGTGACCAGGCGGGTGAATCTGCCGTGCTTCGCGCAGCCCTGCCACGTAACGTGCGAGCGCGTCGTCGCCGTACCCGTAGTCGTCGAAGCGGTCGCCTTCCAGCCCGCTCGTGTGCGTCAGCAGATGACGCAGCGTGATCGCCTCGCGTGCCGCCGGGTCGGCCAGCTCGAGATCGGGGAGGTACGCGATGACCGGCGTGTCCAGCGCGAGCTTCCCCTCCTCGACGAGCCGCATCGCGAGTGTCGCCAGATAGACCTTCGTGATGGAGCCGTTCTGGAACAGCGTGTCGCGTCGCACCGGGCAGCCGGTCTCCACGCTCGCGACGCCGTACTCCACCACCTGGCGCCCTTGCTCCGTCAGTAAGCCGACGACCATCCCGGGAATGCCCCGAGCCTGGCATGCTTCCGCGATGACGTTCTCCAGCCGGTCTCGCGTCGTCATTCTGACTTCCTCCGTCCCTCGCCCGACGCACTATCGCGGAAGTGAGAGGGACGCGCAAGACGACCGCGGCGCACTGCCGCGCACGACCCGATAACGACGCTGCGGAGTCGATCTGATCAGCCCCGACGAGACCTGATCACGGCTGCAGCTGTGCTCCAGTCAGCCGCTGCACCGTCTCGCGGACTGGCGTTGCGATCCCGAACTGCCGCCGCAGGTGGTCAGCAGCCCGCAGCGCCAGGGCCGCGATCGTCAGGGCTGGATTGACTGCTCCGGACGAGGGAAACACCGACGCGTTGACGACCCAGAGATTTTCGATCTCCCAGGCTCGGCAGCTGGGATCGAGCGCCGACGTCGCTGGGTCGTTCCCGAAACGCACCGTACCGCAGTAGTGGGCCACCCCATCGAGACCGATCGACTGCACCAGGAACTCGCGGTATCCGCACGCCTCCAGCACCTCGCGGGCGGCGCGGAGGAGCGCGGTATGCGCCGTGCCGTTCGTCGGATGCCACGTGACCTGGATGTGCCCGTCGCTCCGTACCGTCACCCGGTTCTCCGGATGCGGCAGATCCTCGGAGAGCAACCACCAGTCCACGCTGTGGGCGGCGATGTCCCGTGCCTCGTCCATGGTCAGTGCGGGAAACGACAGGGCGACTGTCTCGGGCGACCGCTTCCCGATCAACTGCAACGATCCGGCAGGATACGGAAACGCGGGCGTCCGCCAGTAGAAGTCGAACACCGCCAGCGTTTTCTGGAACGTCGTCGCGTTTTCCCGCCGCCGATCGATCGCCATGAGGAGCGTGTTGTGGTGGGCCATGAGGAAGCGCCCGACGGCACCCGACCGGTTGGCCAGCCCGTGCGAGTGCGTGTCGTTCGCCGAGCGCAGCAGGAGGGCTGCCGAGTGCACCGCACCAGCGGCCACGACGAACTGCTCTGCGAGGATCTCGAAGACCTCCCCGCCCGATTCCACCTCGACGGCCCGGATGCGTCGCCCGGTCGCATCGGTCAGGAGCCGCCGCGCGACGGTGCGGGGCCGCAGCTCGACCGTCGGAAACTGGAGGGCCGGTCGCACGGCCCGCACCTCAGCGTCCGCTTTGGCGTGCACCCGGCAGGGGAAGCCGTCGCACGTGCTGCAGCGCAGGCACCGACCGTTCGGGCGCAGGTCGATGCCCAGGGGAAGCGCCGAGGGATGCAGGCCAGCCTGCCGCAGCTGTGCGGCCAGCTCGGCGACAACCGGCTCGTGCGGAACCGGTGGATACGGGTACGGGCAGGAGCGCAGTGGCTCGGTCGGATCCTCGCCGCTGCTCCCGTGCACGAGGTACAGCCGTTCCGCCAGGCAGTAATACGGCTCCAGTTCCTCGTAGGTGATCGGCCAGCCCGGCGAAATCCCTTCGGCGTGCTCGACCGGTGCGAAGTCCTCGCGCCGCAGGCGTACCAGCGCGGCACCGTAGACCTTCGTGTTTCCCCCGACCCATGGGTGGAGGTTCGGTACGAACCAGCGACCCTGCCCGTCGAGCCACGTTTCACGGGTACGGTACCGGCGGGCGCCGAAGACCGCATCGACCTGCCAGTTCTGTTCTTCTCTGGGGAGAAAGTCGCCACGCTCGATCGCCAGGATCCGCAACCCGCTGTCGCAGAGGCCAGCCAGCAGCGTCCCGCCACCCATCCCCGTGCCGATGACGACGAGGTCGTACATCGCTCGTCTCGATCCCATCGTGCATCCCTACCCGGGAGAGCGCTGCCGACTGAGCTCGTGACCAGCGACTGACTGGTCAGCTGGCGTGCGCGTGTCGGCCGGTTCAGGCGAAGACGGTCGGCTGGTGCTCCCACTCCCGCGCGAGCTCGTCGCTCGTCGTCAGGCGCGCACCGTAGACACGCCGGAGGTACGCCAGCCCTTCCCGGTGCTCTTCTTCAGTGAACGCGTTCACGCAGTCCTCGGGAATGACGATCCGGTACCCACGAGCGAACGCGTCGGCTGCCGTGTGCCGGCAGCAGATATTCGTGTGCAGGCCCGTGATGACGACGGTATCCACACCCAGCGAGCGAAGGAGCAGATCGAGCCCAGTCTCGTGGAAAGCGCTGTAGGTGCGCTTCTCCAGCACGGTGTCGCCGGGCTTAGGTTCGAGT
>BEID01000080.1 GCA_002898975.1 bacterium HR27
ACCAGCTGCTGCGCGACGGCGACGAGGTCGCCTTGATCCCACCGGTCTCCGGTGGCAGCCAGCGCTTCCGCGTCGGGCCGGAACCGCTGGACGCACGCGCGGTCGAGCGCCTGGTCGCGCACCCCGGTGCGGGCGCGATCGTCACTTTCGTCGGGACCGTCCGCGACCAGGCCCGGGGCAAGCGCGTCCAGTACTTGGAGTACGAGGCCTACGCCGAAGCCGCCGAGGAAGCCTTCGCCCAGATCGCGGACGAGATCGCCCAGCGCTGGCCAGTGTTCGGCGTCGCTATCCACCACCGCACCGGCCGGGTGGAGATTGGCGAAGCGAGCGTCGTCATCGCCGTGTCCAGCGCGCACCGGGCCGAGGCGATCGAGGCTTGCCGCTACGCGATCGAGCGCCTCAAGCAGGTCGCCCCGATTTGGAAGAAGGAAATCTACGAGGACGGCGAGGTCTGGATCGGGAGCGAGGCGCTCTACCAGGAACTGTTCGCCCAGCGTTCCAGTGAACCGGCCTCGTCCAGCGAGTGATCAGGCACGCTCCGCCATCCCGCGTACCGGGCCACGCAGGATCGCCACCAGCCGCTCGCCGGCCCGGTACGGTTCGGCGCGCGGTGGCACGATGACGTAAGCGTTGGCACCAACCGCCGAGAGGAGCCGCGCCGAGGCCTGCGGCCCTGTGTTGCGGGCGCGGAGCACGCCGTCGGCGTCGCAGCGCACGACCGCGCGCTGGTATTCGATTCGGTCGCCGGGCTCGATGTCGTGCTCGAGCACGACCGTCACCAGCTCCGGCTCGACCGGCTGCTGGCCGGTCATCGCTCGCAGTGCGGTCGCCACGAAGATCTCGAAGCCGACCAGTGCCGAGACCGGGTTCCCCGGAAGGCCGAAGACGAGCGTCGAGCCGACCGTCACGAAGTGGAACGGCTTGCCCGGCTTCATAAAGAGTCGCTCGATGTGCACCGTCCCCAGTGTCCGCAGCGCCGCGCTGATGAGGTCGCGCTCGCCGACCGACACGCCGCCCGAGGAGACGACGACGTCGCTCTCGGCGATCCGCTCGCGCAGCAGCGCCGTGAGCTGCTCGACGTCGTCCGGCCCGCGCCCGGACCAGACCACCTCGGCACCGGCCTGGCGCGCGGCCGCGACCAGCATGAAGCGGTTCGAGTCACGGATCTGCCCCGGTCCGAGCGGCGCGTCCGGCTCGACCAGCTCGTCACCCGTGCTCAGGACCGAGACACGCGGGCGGCGCGAGACCGTGACCGTGCTGATCCCGAGACTCGCTAGCAGGCCGATCTCGGCTGGACCGAGCACCGTACCGGCCGGGATCACCAGCTCGCCGCGGCGGACATCGACGCCCACCGGCCGCACGTTCTCGCCGGGTCGCACGGTCTCGCGGCGGATCACCACGTGGTCGTCGACGACTTCGACGTCTTCGACCGGGACGACCGCGTCGGCACCGGGCGGCAGCGGCGCACCGGTCGTGATGCGCACCGCCGTGCCAGGGGTGACCGTCACGTCGACGACGTGCCCAGCGAACTGCTCGCCGATGATCTCGCGCCACGGCGAGGTATCGTCGTGGATCACCGCGAAGCCGTCCATCGTCGCCGCCGGAAACGGTGGATGGTCTTCCGGTGCGACGACCGGTTCGGCCAGAACGCGCCCGGCTGCCTCCAGAAGCCCGACGCGTTCGGTCGGCAGGCGCTCGACGTGCGCCAGGATGATGTCCAGCGCTTCACGCGGAGTGAGCATCCGCCCGATCTGCTGCATCGCCTGTGCTCCGTCCCCGTCACTATCCGAACGAAAGCGTTTCAATCGTACCACCGGGCGAACGGGCACAGCGCGCGCTCCACTGGCCCGCCCTGCCGGAGGGCGGGCGTGTTGCCGATCCGGCACGCTCTCATGCCGGATCGGTGCGCACATTCTGCCAGACGAGCCGGAACGGGCCGATGCAGGCACACCGGGATTTTCCTGATTGCGCGAGGGTGCTGTCTGCTCGTATCATATTAGGGAGAAACCGAATCCTCCGACAGCACCTCGCGTGTCGAGCGAACGAGGCAGGATGGTCACTCCCGTACCCCGCGAAAGCGGTCACCAGCACGAGTCCGTTCCGCAGGCGGGCGTTCCGGCGGTCATCGGCGAGGCGCCGGCGTGGGAGGAGGTGGCGCCGGAGTTCGAGAAGCGACTGCCCGGCGCCGACCTCGACCTGATCCGCCGCGCCTACGAGTTCGCGCGCGCCGCGCACGCCGGGGCGCGCCGGCGCTCCGGTGAGCCGTACCTGTGCCACCCGCTCGCCGTCGCGCTCATCCTGGCCGACATGCAGCTCGACCAGGAGACGATCGCAGCAGCGCTCCTGCACGACGTGCTGGAGGATGCCGACGTCACGCTCGAGCAGCTGCAGGAGACCTTCGGCCCACGGGTGGCCCGCCTGGTCGACGGGGTGACCAAGCTGGGCAAGATCCGCTGGAGCCCGGACAACGAGCCGCTGAGCCTGGAGCGCGAGAAGATCCGTCAGGCGGAAAGCCTGCGGAAGATGCTCCTGGCCATGGCCGAAGACGTCGGGGTCGTCCTGATCAAGCTGGCCGACCGCCTCCACAATATGCGGACGCTCGAGCACCTGCCACCGGAGAAGCAGCGGCGCATCGCCCGCGAGACGATGGAAATCTACGCGCCGCTCGCCAACCGGCTCGGTATCGGGCACCTCAAGGCGGAGCTGGAGGACCTGGCGTTCAAGTACCTGGAGCCGCAGACCTACGAGGCGATCGCCAAGGCGCTCGAATCGCGCGGGCACGACCGCGAGCGCTACCTGCAACAGGTGATCGAGCAGGTGAAGCACGCGCTGGCCGAGGCGGGCATCCGTGCGGTCGTCACCGGGCGAGAGAAGCATATCGCCTCGATCGCCCGCAAGATGCGCCAGAAGCAACGCAGCTTCGACGAGATCTACGACGTGCTCGGGATCCGGGTGATCGTGGACGAGCAGCGGGACTGTTACGCGGCGCTCGGCGTCATCCACGGGATGTGGCACCCGATCCCGGGAGAGTTCGACGACTACATCGCGACGCCGAAGGAGAACCTCTACCGCTCGCTCCATACCGCCGTCATCGGGCCCGGCGGCATCCCCCTCGAGGTGCAGATCCGCACCCACGAGATGCATCGCGAGGCCGAGTACGGGATCGCCGCCCACTGACGCTACAAGGAGCAGCTGCGCGCCGACAGCAGTGACCGCTCGATCGAGGCGAAGATCGCCTGGTTCCGCCAGATCCTGGAGTGGCGCGACGAGCTGCTCGACGCCCAGGAGTTCGTCGACTCGGTCAAGCAGGACCTCCTGCCGGAGATGATCTACGTCTTCACGCCGAAAGGGGACGTGATCGAGCTCCCGGCCGGCGCGACACCGATCGACTTCGCCTATCGCATCCACACCGAAGTCGGTCACCAGTGCATCGGCGCCAAGGTGAATGGGCAGATCGTCCCGCTCAACTACAAACTGCAGAATCGGCAGGTGGTGCAGATCATCACCTCCAAGTCACGCACCGGCCCGAGCCGGGACTGGCTGATCCCGAGCAACGGCTACGTGACGACCGCCTCCGCTCGCGAGAAGATCCGGCAGTGGTTCCGCAAGCAGGAACGCGAGGAGAACATCGCCCACGGCCGGCACCTGCTCGAGCAGGAACTCCGCCGGCTCGGCATCGACATGAAGCCGGAGGAGGTCCTCAAGCTCTTCCCGCGCTACCAGAAGCTCGAGGACTTCCTGGCCGCGATCGGCTACGGCGCGATCACGCCGCAACAGCTCGCTGCCCGCATCGCCGAGCACGAGGACCAGAAGGCGCGCGCCGCCGCTGCCACCGCGACACCGACGGTACCGCCGCCTCTGCAGGTGACCGGGCTGCGCGACCTGCTCACCCGGCTGGCCAATTGCTGCAAGCCGGTCTACGGCGACCCGATCGTCGGGTTCATCACGCGCGGGCGCGGGATCACGGTGCACCGGGCCGACTGCCCGAACGTCCTGCACACGAGCGAGCCGGAGCGGATCATCCCGGTCAGCTGGGGCGAAACGCCCCAGCACTATCCGGTCACGATCCGCATCGAGGCCTGGGACCGCGTCGGCCTGCTGCGCGACGTGACGACGCTCGTCGCCGACGAGGGGCTCAACGCCCTGTCCGTCCTCACCAACGTCCACGACGACCGCACCGTGACGATCCTCATGACGCTGGAGGTCGCCAGCGTCCAGCAGCTCAGCCGCGTTCTGCAGAAGCTCGAGCAGGTCAAGGACGTCTACGACGTCCGGCGCGTCACCAACGGCGAGACGGCCCCCACCCGCTGAGCGCCCCTCACTGCTCGCCGATCTCTTCTTCCGGTTCTTCGAGGAGGCCAGCCCGCTTGAGGAGCCGCTCGCGCTTGGTCAGGCGGCGCCGGCGCGGCGGTGTCCGCTCGGCCTCGGCCAGCTCCGGCTCCCAAACCAGCTCGCGACCGGCCACCTCGACGATATCGCCTGGCTGGATGCCCAGTGCACTGAGCCGGCGCGAGATGCCCCAGCGTGCCAGCAAGCGCTGGTAGCGCTCAGCCGCCTCCGGGTTGGAGAAATCGGTCATCAGCGTCAGCCGCTCGATCTTGGGGCCACGGAGCGCGAACCGGTGCGGAGCCAGTTTGACGGCTTCCCACCGTTCCTGCGAGCGATCGAGCGTGTAGACGCGATGCGTCCGCACCGGCGGCGCGATCCGTTCCGGCTTGGGGATCTGCTGGAGCCGGCGCCACGTGGCGAGCACGAGCTCGCCGACCCCCTCACCGGTCACCGCCGAGATCGGATAGACCTCATAGCCGAGCGCGCGGAGCGCCTCGGCCAGGCGCGGCCAGTTGGCTCGCGCTTCCGGCAAGTCCATCTTGTTTACGGCAACGATCTGCGGCTTGCCGGCCAGCGCTGCCGAGTAGGCCGCCAGTTCAGCGTTGATCGTGTGGAAGTCCGCCAGCGGATCGCGCCCCTCTAGTCAACCGGAACCGTCGAGGACGTGGATAAGCAGGCGCGTCCGTTCGACGTGGCGGAGGAACTCGTGCCCGAGTCCAGCCCCACGCGAGGCACCGGCGATCAGCCCGGGCAGGTCAGCCAGCACGAACGACCCACCCTCACGTCCCGGCACGCTCACCACACCGAGCATCGGCTCGAGCGTCGTGAACGGATAGTCAGCGATCTTCGGCCGGGCCGCGCTCACCGACGCGAGGAGCGTCGACTTGCCGGCGTTGGGCAAACCGACCAGGCCGACGTCAGCCAGCAGCTTGAGCTCGAGGCGCAGCCAGCGTTCCTCACCCGGCGCGCCCTTCTCGGCGAAACGCGGCACTTGCCGGCTCGGTGTGGCGAAGTGCTGGTTCCCGCGCCCACCCAGTCCCCCGCGGGCCACGAGCAGGACCTCGCCCGGCTCGACCAGGTCGCCCAGCACGTCGCCGGTCGCCTCGTCGATCACCACGGTGCCGGGCGGAACGTCGATGTAGAGGTCGGCGCCGTCGCGACCGCTCTTCCGGTTCCCCTGGCCAGGTTGCCCATTTTCTGCCCGGAAATGTTGGTGGTAGCTGAACGGCAGCAGCGTGTTCAGCGAGGGATCGACCCGCAGGTAGACATTGCCACCCCGGCCGCCGTCGCCACCGTCCGGCCCACCGCGCGGCACGTACTTCTCGCGATGGAAGCTGACTGCCCCATCGCCCCCGTTGCCCGCCTTGACGTAGATTTTCGCCTGGTCGTAGAACATACTGACCTCCACCGGGGCGAGCCTGGTGCGCCTCCCACTGGCATCGTCCTCCGGTTTGTCGTCTGACGCCTATTCGAGAAAGTCGCGGAGCGCTCGCGCGCGGAGCGGATGCCGCAGCTTGCGCAAGGCTTTCGCTTCGATCTGGCGTACCCGCTCGCGCGTGACACCGAAGGCTCGCCCGACCTCTTCCAGTGTATACGTTTGCCCGTCTTCGAGGCCGAAGCGCATGGCGAGAACCCGCCGCTCCCGCTCGCTCAACGTCGCCAAAAGAGCCCGCACCTGCTCGCGCAGGAGGGACAGCGCAGCCGCATCGAGCGGCGCGATGGCTCGCTCGTCTTCCAGGAACTCGCCGAGCGTGCTCTCTTCCTCCTGGCCAACCGGCATCTCCAGCGACACCGGCTCTTGCGCCGCCTGCAGGAGCTCGCGGACACGTTCGGGAGGCAGGTTCGCCGCCGCTGCCAGTTCAGCCGTCGTCGGCTCGCGACCGAGCTGTTGCGTCAGCTGGCGGGCGATGCGGCTGAGGCGGTTGAGCGTATCGACGAGGTGCACCGGGAGACGAATCGTTCGCGCCTGATCGGCGAGCGCACGGGTGATCGACTGGCGGATCCACCAGGTCGCGTAGGTCGAGAACTTGAACCCTTTGTGCGTCTGGGACTTCTCTACTGCGCGGATGAGCCCGATGTTGCCTTCCTGGATGAGGTCGAGCAGCGTCAACCCACGACCGACG
>BEID01000081.1 GCA_002898975.1 bacterium HR27
AGGTCGTCGCGGAACCAGTAGACATCGCGCAGGACGTCGCTCGTGGCGACCGTGACGTGGTCGAGGTGACGCGGCTCCAGTCCGCCACCACGGAACTTTTGTGGCCGCTCCGGGAAGGTCGAGGCGAGTGCCGGGGGAGCGTTGTAGCGCTCGATCTCCCACAAGATCTCGATCGAATGCCCGCCCGGAGCCCGAAACCGGTAGGCTCGGCCATGGCCGAAATCGCCATCGATCCATGCGCCTCGAATCCCGCTGGCCTCGATATTCCGGACGGCCTGCTCGAGGTCCTCTGGACTCCAGGCCCGCCAGGCAGCGTGCCCGAGGCCGGGGTAGTCGGCGGCGGTGAGGACGATGCTGTAGGTGTAATGATCACCCCAACAGCGCAGGTAGGCTCGGCCGTCCGTCTCGTGGACGACCGACAACCCGACGATCTCGGTGAAGAAGCGCCGCGACGCCTCGTAGTCGGGGGTCAAGAGCTCGACGTGGACGAGTTGTGCGAGCAGTGGACGCGGCATCTTCGCCTCCTTTCGCTCAGGACGGAACCCTACAGCCTGATCGCTCGTCGCTTCTGACCGGCGGAGCCCGGTCGACTCGCCGCTCCGGCTGGCTGGCACGCAGTACGTGCGTGCGATCGTACGCCGCTCTCGACGGGCGCGCCGCCGGTTCCCCAGTTCCACGTTGCCCAGCGAGCATTGGCACGTTCCGGCGGGCCAGAGCGAGGTCGTACGACTGCATCACCGGCTCCAGTGCGGCTTGGGCACGAGGGGTGAGGCAGCAGCGACCTCCGGCGGCCAGACGACGAGGAATTCGAACGCATCGCCGTAACGCTGCCACTGGCCGACTTGCCAGCGGTGAAAGAAGACATTCTCCCGGAACCGGACCGTGCCGATGATCGTATCGAACGATCCGGAAGCGATCTCGCGAATCAGGGCTTGTCGGTCGATCCGGCCGACCCGTTGAAGGGCTTGCTGCAGGACCTGCAGCGAGGCGTAACAGATCGGACTAGCCGAACGGTCTGGCTCTTGCCCTGTTCGTGCACGATGGCGGCTGTAGTACTCCAGCAGGCCAGGTTGACGCGGGTCGATACCGCCGATTCCGATGATTCCTTCGATGTTGGCTGCGAATTGGTCGCGGAAGACGGGAAGGGCGGGGCCGAGGGCGCTGATGTAGACGGCGGGATTAAAATCGAGAAGGATCGCGACTTGTGCCAATGCGAAGGCATCGTTCGGATAGCTGCAGGCGAGGAAGATAGCGGGCTGTCGCTGCTGGATCGTCGTGATGATGGGCTGAAAGTCGGTCGTGCCGGCGGGATAGCTCTCGTCGTAAACGAGCTCGAAGGTGCTTTTGGCCAGAGAGCGGCGCAGGGCAGTTGAGAGCTCGAGGCCGAAGGCGTCGTCGACCGCGATCAGGGCGACACGGCGGTCGATCGATCCTTGACTCGCCAGGCTATCCAAGAGGCCAGTGAGGTTCTCGGCGGCCCAGCTCGATGTACCGAACGTGAAATAGCCTGGCCACTGCTTGGCCAGATCGGGTGACTTGTCGCTCACGTCGGTCACAGCCAGCTGGGGGTAGCCGAACTGATGGAAGAGGGGTGCGGTCGCGAGGTTGATCGCCGTGCCGTATGGAGCGAGCAAGAGGTCGACCTTGTCCTCATTGACGAGACGCTGGATGGCCTTGATCGCCTCTTCCGGGTTGCTCTGATCGTCGTATTCGACGAACTCGATTGTGTAGAGGCCGTCCTCCAGTTCCAGCCCACCAGCCTCGTTGATGTCTTGAGACCACAACAGGTAGTTGGGATAGACGATGATCGACGCGGCTGCGGCATACGGGCCCGTCTTCGAGATCGCGAAGCCGACTCGCAGCGTCTTGTGGGGTTTCGTCGCTACGGTTGCCGGTGTTGCCGGTTCTCGCGTACCGGTCGGGGTCGCTGCTTGCCCAGCAGCAGGCGGCGTCGGACGCACGGTCGGAGTCAGTTGGCTGGTACTGCAGGCAGCGAGGAGGCTGGAAACGAAGCCCGTTCCCGTTAACGCGAGAAAACGGCGCCGGCTGAACCGGAGAGCCATCACTCGACCCCTTTCCTCTCGTCGCCGAGCGACAGTGCGCTGCCCTGCGAGGTCCCGTTCGCCTGTCGCGCACTCCGACCGCGTCTCTGACGCTGCTACGACACCGTGTTGTGTGCGGTAGGGCAGTCCGTCGACTGATGGTCATAGTGTATACACTTGTGGTGCCTGCGTCAAGCAGTTAGGATTGGGTGTGGGGTGGACGATGGAGACGAACGATCACGGGATGAGCGTTCTCAGCGTCCACGACGCGATCCGGTCAGCGATCCTGCGCGGTGCGCTGGAACCGGGTCGGGTCGTGAGCCAGCTGCAGCTGGCCCGCGAGCTCGGTGTCGGTCGCACACCGCTCCGCGAGGCGCTCCGGTTGCTGCAGCGCGAGGGACTGGTGACGCTCGAGCCCAACCGGAGAGTGCGGATCGCCCAACTGTCCGTTGCGGATGCCGAGGAAATCTACACGATGCGGATCACGCTCGAGGCGGTCGCGATCCGACTCACGGTCCCCAACCTGACCGCGGAAGACTTCGCGGAGCTGGAGGGGCTGTATGCGCAAATGGACTACTTTACCCGGCTCAACGACGTCGAGCGGCTGAACGCGCCGCACCGGGCTTTCCATCTCGGTTTCGTTCGCGGCGCTGGACAGCGTTGGGTGGAGTTGATCGGGCAGCTGTTCGATCACGCAGAGCGTTATCGCCTGCGTTTCGTGCGGATCTCTCCAGATGGCGGTGCGCCGCGTCAGGCCGAGCACCGCGCCATGTTGGATGCCGCGCTGGCAGGCGATGTTGAGCGCACGGTTGCCTGCATGGCTCTGCACTATGCGCACACGGCGACCGTCGTCCTCTCCTCGCTGCAGCCAGGATATCGTTCGGCGCGTCTGGCGGCTGTCCTCGACATGGTGGCTCCCCAGGCTCGGATCGCCCAGTGAAGGGCTCGTGGGCGTGCTGGTTCTCACCGGCTACCTTGGCATCGGGGCGCGTGGAGGGTCGGACGGGTGAGGTGTGTGGCCAGAGCTGCGGGGCCATGACTCTCGGCACTCGACGCGCTGTACTCCCCGCATGTGCCGATCATCCGGAGCGTGCTTGCGCGGATTTCGGTCTCTCAGTAGAGTTCGCCGTGTGCGGCTCGGTGAAGCGGGAGGAGGCTGCGCGTGAGCGAGCGGGCGATCGGCGCGGGGACACAGGCTGGTGAGAGCTGGCTCGAGCGGTTCTTCCACCTGCGCGAACTGGGGACGAACGTCCGAACCGAGATCCTCGCCGGTTTCACGACCTTCATCGTGATGGCCTACATCATCTTCGTCAACCCGCAGATTCTCAGCACACCTGACGTGCCAGACAAGCTCTCGATCTCGGCCGTCACGACAGCGACGGCGCTCGTCGCGGGGATCATGACGATCGCCATGGGTTTGGCGACCAACCGGGCCTACGCCATGGCCCCGGGTATGGGGCTCAACGCGGTCGTCGCCTTTCAGCTGATGGGCGCGCTGGGCCTGACGGCTGCCGAGGCGATGGGAGTGATCGTCGCCGAGGGGATCGTGATCACGATCCTCGTCCTGCTCGGCATCCGGCGCTACGTCATGGAAGCGATCCCGCTCGAGCTCAAGCAGGCGATCTCGGTCGGTATCGGTCTCTTCATCCTCTTCATCGGACTGGTCAACGGGGGGATCGTGGTGGCCGATCCGGCCACACTCGTCCGGCTCGGTGATCTCCGCGGTGTCCCGGTCTTCGTGACGGGTGTGGGGCTCCTGATCACGCTGTTCCTCCTGGCTCGCGGCGTGCGGGGAGCCTTGCTCTGGGGCATCTTGCTGACGACGGTCGTCGCGATCATCGCCCGTGCTGTGACGGGAACGGACGCGTTCCCGCCCGGTGTCGCCCAGCTGCCAGCGCAGTGGATCGCGGTACCCGACTTCAGCCGGATCGGCGATTTCAGTTTCGGCTTCATCACGAAGCTCGGTGTGTTGACGGCTATCCTGGTCGTCTTCTCGATCATGCTCGCCGACTTTTTCGACACGATGGGGACATTGATCGGGGTGGGGCGCCAGGCTGGCTACCTCGACGAACGCGGCGAATTCCCGCAGGCCCAGCGGGCGCTCCTGGTCGATTCGCTCGGTGCGGTGATGGGTGGCGCCTGCAGCGCCTCTTCAGCGACGACCTACATCGAGTCGGCAGCCGGTATCAGCGTGGGAGGCCGGAGCGGGCTGGTCTCGGTCGTGACCGGTATCCTGTTCCTTCTCGCGATGCCGTTTTGGCCGGTGGTCGGTATCGTGCCAGCTCAGGCGACAGCGCCGGCACTCATCATCGTCGGTTGGATGATGATGGGCGTGCTCAGCGAGGCGGAGGCGGAAGCGGAAGCCAAGCCGTCGCGGATCCGCGTCGGGGGCATCGACTTCGCCAACATCGAGGTCGGTCTCCCGGTCACGATGACGATGCTGATGATGCCGTTCACCTATAGCATCACCGACGGGATCGGTGCGGGGTTCATCACCTATACGCTGATCAAGGTGTTCCGCGGGAAATTCCGCGAGGTGCACCCGGTGCTCTACGTGGTCAGCGCAGCGTTCGTCATCTACTTCCTTCGGCACGCGCTCGGTCTGGTCGTCTGAGGACTCAGCTCGCGGCCAGCGTTTGGCGGGCAGCCTCGATGAGGAGCACGAGCAGGGCGAGACCGAGAGCGTAGGCGCTCAGCACGGTGGCGAGCGTCCAGGCGAGGGCCATGAGTGGGTCGCCGGCTGCCTCGTACTGCTCGGCTTGCCCCAAGCACCGAAGCAACCAGTGTGGCACGAGGAGTACAGCCGTGAGCGCCAGGAGCACCGTCAACGTCTCGCTCATCGCGGTGCTCCTGGATGCTCGCTAGCTCTGTGCGCGCTGGCGCGTCGCGATGGCTGCGACGATGATGACGAGTGCGGCGAGCGCAACGAACAGGATCGCTGCGATCGCCCCGCTCACCCAGCCAGCGAAGGTCAAAAGCGCCAGCAGTGCGAACAGCGGCAGGAGAAACCAGATCAGGACTTGCAGCCGCGGCATGGCTGGACTCCTTCCGCAGCGACGGGCGGCACCATCGCCCGTACTGCTGCCCCGCTTTGTCGGGATCTCCCTCCAGCATACCATGCACGGTCGCACCCCTGTGGGCCGATACCGGACAGCACCGGGTGGCTCGGGAGCTTCTGGCAGTTTGGTAAGGACTGCGGTAGCTCATTCCATCCAGACGCGGTAACCGCGCGTTGCGCGCAGGTGTTCGGGAAGCGCGGGCTCCACGTGCACAGTCACGTCGGCGGGCTGACCGATCGCCTCTTCGACAACGCGCGCGACAGTGCTCGCGATGTCGTGCGCTGTGCGCACACTGAGATCCGGATCGACCTGGATATGGAGGTCGACCCAGACTAGCCCGTCACCGCCACGGGTGCGGACGTTATGGACGCCGTGGACGCCGGGTACTGCCAGCACCGCCTGCTCGATCACCTCGACCGGGACGACGGCGGTGTCGGACAGCGTGAGTGCCGCGTCGCGGATGATCGTCCAGGCACCCCAGCCGATCACGCCGGCGATGCCGATGGCGAGCAGAGGGTCGACGAGGGGATAGCCCAGCTGGACAGCGACGAGGCCGGCGATGACGGCGACCGAGACGAGTGCATCGGCAGCGGTGTGCTTGGCGTCGGCGCTCAAGATCGGGCTCCGGAGCTCGCGTCCGCGCCGGCGTTCCCATGCGCTCACACCGATGTTGACGAGCAGGGTCACGCCCATAACTGCAAACGAGAGCGGACTGACCTCGGGGCCTGCCCCGCTCTGCAGACGATGCCAAGCCTCCTGGAGGATCTGCACGACGAGAAGCCCCATGGCGCCGGCGATGACGAGTGCGGTCAGCGCCTCGAAGCGCCGGTGCCCATACGGATGCTCGGGGTCCGGCGGCCGGGATGCGACCGCCATGCCGATCAGGCCGACGACATTGGCCGAGGCGTCGAGGAGCGAGTTCAGCCCGTCGGAGAGGACGGCCAGGCTGCTGGTGAGGATCCCCACCACCAGCTTGGCAACCGCGACCGTGAGGTTGAGTACCAGCACGGTCAGCAGCGTCTTCCGGATGGCGCGACTGCGTGACGACCTGTTCACCCTGCGACTCCTGGCACGAGTGGCCGTGTGCCTGAGCCAACTCTACGCTGCGTGAGCCGGTACGGAGAAGGACAAGAAACGAGTTCACTGCGGCAAAAATGTGGAAGAGCGGAAACGTGATGGCAGGGTTTCCTTCCGACGCGGAGCGATATGACGCGGCAGTGGGACGCATCACTCCAGGGTGCTCCGCCCAGGAGTGCAGGGGCACGGGCGCTCTGGGCATGCAGCGCGACGCGAACAG
>BEID01000082.1 GCA_002898975.1 bacterium HR27
CGGCATTACCCCCGAAGTGAGCGTCGCAACCACGCACGTTGGCCCAACCGAACGGCTCCAGCTCAACCTCGACTACACGGCCGCAGTGTCCGCTGCCGGTGGACTTCCCCTCGTCCTGCCACCGGATCTCGAACCACCGCACGCACTCGCAGTCATCGACGGTCTCCTCTTGACTGGCGGAGGAGACATCGATCCAGCCCGCTACGGAGCACCGACAGTCCATCCCGAAACCTACGGTGTCTCCTCGACTCGCGATTCCTTCGAAATCACTCTGATCCAGCACGCGATCGCTCTCGATCTTCCGATCCTCGCGATTTGCCGCGGCCTCCAGGTACTCAACGTCGCGCTCGGCGGCACCCTCATCCAGCATATTCCCGACGCAATCCCCCAAGCACTCAACCATCGTCAGCACGAACTCGGCATCCCCGTCGACCAGCCGGCACATCCGATCAGGGTCGTTCCCGACACCCTGCTCGCCCGAATCCTGGGTACACCATCACTCATGGTCAATTCGTATCACCACCAGGCGATCGACTGCCCCGCGCCCGGTCTGGTCATTACCGCCTACGCACCGGATGGCGTCATCGAAGCAGCGGAGCTGCCGTCCGCCACCTTCGTCGTCGCTGTTCAGTGGCACCCGGAACGGCTCTTTCGTTCTCATCCAACTCACCACGCCCTCTTCACCGCACTCGTCCAGGCTGCGCAGCGCTCCCGCACACATCGCCATGCCGCACTTGCCCGAACGGAGCAAGCGGGGCCGAGGTCATGACCTCGGCCCCGCTCCCGCAAGCGAACCAGCCGAACTCAGCCCAACGCCGCCATCGATTCCACGGCTTCCTGGCCACCTTCGTGCTCACCATGTTCTCGCCGTGTCCGTGCTGCGGCAACCCAGCGGTGAAATTCGTCCGGCATCGCCGCCTGCAGCACGTCGTCGATGGTTTCGACGAGCACGAAGCGCATATTCTCCCGCAAGGTGGCCGGTAGCTCGTCGAGATCCATCTCGTTCCGCTTCGGCAGCACGAACGTCTTGACACCAGCCCGTTGCGCTGCTAACGCCTTCTCCTTGATACCACCCACCGGCAGAACCTGCCCGCGCAGCGTAATCTCACCGGTCATCGCGACATCGTCACGTGCCGGAATACCGGTCAAGAGCGAGACGAGCGCAGTCACCAGCGTGACACCTGCCGACGGGCCATCCTTCGGAATTGCTCCCGATGGCACGTGAATATGAATGTCCGAATCCTTCATGAAATCCCGCTCGATCCCGAACTGTTCGGCACGCGACCGCACGATGCTCAACGCTGCCTGAGCCGACTCGCGCATCACATCGCCGAGCTGCCCGGTGATGATGAGGTTTCCGCGCCCGGGCATGCGCGTCGCCTCGATGAACATGATGTCGCCGCCGAACGGCGTGACTGCGACGCCAATCGCCACACCGGGCTGCGACGTCCGCTCCGAAAGTTCTT
This sequence comes from bacterium HR27, assembly GCA_002898975.1. Lineage (GTDB taxonomy): Bacteria > Chloroflexota > Chloroflexia > Thermomicrobiales > Thermomicrobiaceae > Thermomicrobium. The sequence continues at coordinate 1,467 of BEID01000082.1, forward strand.
CGTAGTAATACCGCCGCTTGCCAAGAAATTCGTGCACGACGTCCACGGTAATCTCACGGGGCACTTCTTGCCCTTCGGCCAGGCGCGTCGCCAGCTTCCGCGCAACCGCACCGATCTCGCGCTCGAGATTTCGCACACCCGCCTCGCGCGTGTAGTGCTGGATGATCTCCAGAATCGCCTCGTCCGTGAAGACGAAGTCATCAGGATCGAGTGCATGGCGACGGAATTGCTTCGGAATCAAGTAGCGTCGCGCGATTTGGAGCTTCTCCTCATCGGTATAGCCCGAGAGGACGAGAATCTCCATGCGGTCACGGAGCGCTGGCGGGATGGTATCCAGCACGTTCGCCGTCGCGATGAACATCACCTTCGAGAGATCGAACGGTACGTCGAGATAGTGATCGCGGAACGTGCTGTTCTGCTCAGGGTCGAGCACCTCGAGCAGTGCCGACGCCGGATCACCCCGCCAATCGGTGCCCACCTTATCGATTTCGTCCAGCACAAAGACCGGGTCGTTCGTACCAGCACGCCGGATCGCCTGAATGATGCGGCCCGGCATCGCACCGATATAGGTGCGGCGGTGGCCACGGATCTCTGCCTCGTCGCGCACACCACCCAACGACATCCGTGTGAACGCCCGTCCGAGTGCTCGGGCGATCGACTGCGCCAGGCTGGTCTTTCCGACTCCTGGTGGACCGACGAAGCACAGAATCGGCTCTCGGCCTGGCTCGTTCTCTTCACCTCGTTCCTTCCGGAGTCGCCGGACTGCCAGGTATTCGAGGATCCGCTCCTTGATCTTCTCGAGATCGTAATGATCCTCGTCCAGAATCTGGCGAGCCCGCGCGATATCGATCTCGCCCTCCGTGCTGCGGTTCCACGGCAGCGAAACGAGCCAGTCCAGGTACGTGCGGATCACGCCGTACTCGGCCGATGCCGGTGGCAACTTGCTCATCCGCTCCAGCTCGCGCAGCGCTTCGCGACGAGCTTCCTCCGGCATGCCCGACTGTTCGATCTTGGCCCGGAACTCATTGATCTCGGCTTCCTGCTCGCTCGTCTCACCGAGCTCGCGCTGGATCGCCTTGAGCTGCTCGCGCAGGTAGAACTCGCGCTGCGACCGCGCGACTTCCTCCTGCACTTCGCTCTGGATCTTCTTGCCCAGCTCGAGCAGATCGAGCTCACGACTCATGAAAGCATTGAGTCGCAACAACTTGTCGCGCACGCTCTCGAGTTCGAGCAGCGCCTGTCGCTCCTCCGGATCCATTCGCAGGTTCGAGGCCAGGAGGTACACCAGGTGCAGCGGATCATCGATATTGAGCGCCGCTGTGACCAGTTCCTCCGGCAAGTTGGAGACGAGCGAGACCAGACGCTGGAACAGCTCGAGCGCGGTCCGCGTCAGAGCCTTGACTTCGATCGTATCTTCGACGATTTCTGGGATCTCCTCGACCAGTGCCTTCAGATATGGCTCCTCGGTCACCCACTCGACGATCCGGACACGCCGGAGCCCTTGCACGGCGAGCCGCACCGTTCCGTCCGGCACCCGCATCATCTGCTGGATGCTTCCGATGGTGCCGACCTGGTAGACATCCTGCGGCCCCGCACCTTCCTTCTTGGGATCCTTTTGCAGAACGAGTACGAGCAACCGATCACCCGACGCGACGTCATCGATCAAGCGCAGCGAGCGCGGTTGTCCAGCCGCGAGCGGCACCACCGTCGTTGGGAAGACGACGGTGTTCCGCAACGGGAGAACCGGCAAGAGCTTGAGCTCGCGCTCCCGCGTCTGCTGCTCTGTTTGTGCTTCTTCCTCGTGCTCGCTTGCCACGTAACGCAGTTCGTCCGTCATCGCACGCACCTCACGTTCAAGAATGAGCCGTCCGAAGCGGAACCGTCCGCGAGGCATGGGCTCGGGGTAGTGTCACCTCCAGGAAACCCTGCTGATAGATCGCTTCCACGCGATCGAGGTCCACCGGGAACGGGATACGGACTTCTGCCTCGAACGGGCCGTATGCGATCCCCATTTCGTGATAGGTTCGTTTCTGTCCTTCTTCTCGTGGCCACCGCACTCCAGAGATCTGGAGCACGGAATCGTTGACGACGACGTTGATGTCGTCTTCCCGGAGGCCCGCCAGCTCCGCTCGAACGACCAATCCGCGTTCGTCTTCGTAGACTTCGAGAGGAGGCCTCCACGGACGCGCCGCCATGCGCAGGAGCGGGGAAAAGCTGACGTACCAAGCTTGAAAGGCTTCCACAGCTTCGTGGTGCAGCCCCTGCCCTTGCTGTCGTGTACCGCGTCGCACGATCAGCATGCTCCGGTGCCTCCTCACTCTCCTCGCGCCGCTCCAAACGTCACGGCGCGCGTCATCTCCGAACCAGCTCTGCGCGCGAGTATACCATCGCCCTCATAGCCATGCAACGCATTCGAGCAATCAACTTGAGTCGCTTCGTAGCAGCGGTTAGCTATACAGGAGAACGAGCACGAGAACACCCCAAGCGACAATCGTAACGAGTAAGGGTCGATCGTCGAGCAGCACCTGCTCCGGTACGCCACCGAGATCCCGCCGGTAGACGAGATACAGGTAGCGGAAGATGCCATAGAGCACGAACGGAATCGTGAACATCATGGAATGATCATCCGGGAGACTGGGAGCGAAAAAGGTGTAGAGCGAGTACGTCATGATGGCCGCCGTCGCCGTGATATGCAGGAGCGCATCCAGGAGCGGCACCGGATAGTCGTCGAGTGCCGGGCGATGATTCGCCGCAACACCTTCGAGCAGCAGCGCCTCATGCCGCCGCTTGGCAACCGCGAGGAACAGCGCCAGCAACACCGTACAAACGTAGAGCCATGGCGACAGCGGTACGTCCACAGCCGTCGCCCCCGCCCAGACACGCAGGACGAACCCCGCAGCAATCGTGAAAATATCCAAGAGAGCGACGTGCTTGAAGCGAACCGTATACGCGATCATCATGACAACATACACACCCACCACATACCGAGTCGCCCCACCTGCAGCCCACGCAGAAACCAGCGCCAAAAGCAGCAGGAACGTGAAAGCACTCCAGACATGGATGCGGCGGAGACGCCCGGCCGCGATCGGCCGAAAACGCTTCAACGGATGTTCTCGATCCGCTGCCGCATCGCACCAGTCATTGAAGAAATAGACCGCACTGCCCGCCGCACAGAACGAGAGCGTCGCCAAGGCCCCATCGATGACCGCTGACATATTGAGGAGCTGTCGACCGAAAACGAGGGGTGCGAGCACCACTGCATTCTTCAGCCACTGGCGTGGCCTCGCGGTAACGAGGAGATCGCGACCCACTAGTGCCAGCGCCGACAGCGCGCTACCCCACTCGCGTTCCATGGATCCCTTCACGATGCACCTGGTTCGAGCGCCTCTTCATGGTAGACATTATCCGCGTTCCAGAGCATCCATGAGTCCAGGCTCGCATCGTACACCGCCTTGATCTGGGCACGCACTTCCTCCGCTCCGTACGGTTTCCCGGGACCGTAGGAAAAGTCCTGAAGCCAGGGCCGGAACTTCTTCCTCGCCTCTGGTACACGGGAGAGCCCATTCTCCAGACTCCAGAGCATCACCTCGTAAGGGTGGTCATTGGGAATTTCGAACCCCAGTGAACCAGCCCAGAAGTGCGACGGATAGAGCATCGGACAGACGTAGTCCACCTGCTGCACGATCGTTTCCAGATGCTGACCGATACCGCTATCGCTCAGTTCCCACATGGTGAGACCGAAGATGTCGGCTCCCAAAGAGGCACGTGTCGGCAAGAGTGCCTCATGGACGCGCTTGAGAAATTCGGCAATGGCGGCAGTGCGATTTTCAGCTGTGTGCGGAACCCCGTAGTCAGCCTTCTGCAATGGCCCATCCGTCGGGAATCGAATGTAATCGAGTTGAATTTCATCGAAACCGAAGCTGGCTGCCTCACGCGCCAAAGCGATGTTGTAGTCCCATACCTCCGGCCGATAGGCGTTGACCCAGGCGACACCGTTCCATGTTCGCCAGGCTTGACCAGTCGTTCGATCCTTGATCGCCCATTCGGGGCGCGCCTCGGCCAAAATCGGGTCCTCGAACACCACGATGCGAGCGATCGTGTAGATACCCCGCGCCTTCAGACGCTGGACCAACTCCGCTGGCCGCAGCACCGGACGGACCGCACCGATCTCATGCGCCAGTGCCACGCTCGTGTCGTAATAGACCTGTCCCGTGCTGTCTTTGAGATCGACGACAACCGCATTGAGCTCGGTTCGATCCACGAGTTGCAACCGCTCTTCCAACGCTTCCGGCCGGGAGGCGACGACGGCATTGATGTAGATCGCGCGAACCACCAACGGCTCGAGCGTCACATCGAGTGTCAACGACTCCGGCACAGTCGCCTCGACGACACGATACCCCGGCGCCTTGACAACGATACGCTCTCCCGGAGCAACCCCTTTCAAGCGGTATTGACCATCCGGTCCCGCCTGCGTCCAGCCTGCCGTCGCGGCAACGTACCCCTGAACCGGCTGACCGCTGGAATCGCGAAGCATCCCACGCAGAACGTCCCGCTTGAGTGCCGCATCAGCGACAACCTGATCCGGCGCGAGCGGCAGCTTCAGTGCCGCGAAATCCTCATGTTCGAACACCAGCGTTGCTCCCTCCGGCACACCCCGGAGGACGTACCTCCCCTGCTCATCGGTTCGAGCGGAGACAACGGGCACGCCAGCGACTTCCGCTCGAACCACGACGCCGGTCAGCGGCGAACCATCACCGTTCCGCACCACGGTTCCGCGAACGACATTGGGCCGCAGCAGTACGCGCAAACGCCGGGCCTGGAGATCGGGGTCGAACGTCACAGCGTCGTAATCCGGCGCCGTCACACGCCAGGGGCCGGAGGACTCACGGGGAATCCGCACTGTGCCGTCAGCATCGGTCTGA
>BEID01000083.1 GCA_002898975.1 bacterium HR27
TCCTCGATCAGCGGAACAGGGTGCTGCCCATCACGAGCGACACACCCACCAGGATGACCGTCGCCAGCGCGATCACGAGGGCATAGTTGGCGACCAGCCCAGTCTGCAAGCGTCGCCAGAGTTGTGCGAGCGCTGCAACCGCTCGAGCCAGGCCGTTGACTGCTCCGTCGATGATCCCGACATCGACTGTACGCCAGAGCCATTCAGCGAAGGCCTCGAGCGGCCGCACGATAAAGCGCTGGTACAGGACGTCGAAGTACCAGCCGTTGGCGGCGAGCCGATACAGCCAACCGAGCCGTTCGGCGACCCGCGCCGGTGCAATCGATCCACTGACGTACGCGGCATACGCCACCCAGAGTCCTCCGAGGGCGACGATCGTCGAGATGACCGCGAAGCCCACTGTGATGCCGAGCGGAACGGTATGGTGCTCCACTGCCTCGAAGACCGGCTCCAACGCATGGTGGATCCAGCCGTTTTCCGGTGGCACCCCAGCGAAGCCAGCGAGCAGTGCCCCGACGGCCAGGACGACGAGTGGAACTGCCATCGTTGCCGGTGGGTCGTGCGGGTGCAGCTCGTGTGGATCGAAGCGTGGTTCCCCGTGAAAGGTCAGGAAGACTGCCCGGAACATGTAGAGCGACGTGAAGAAGGCTGCCACGAGGCCGAGCAGCGCGAGCAGCGGTGCCCCGCCGACCCACGCACCGACCAGGATCTCATCCTTGCTCCAGAAACCAGCCAGGGGCACGATGCCGGCATTGGCAGCTGCACCGGTGACAAACGTCCAGTAGGTCAGCGGCATCCAGCGCTTGAGCCCGCCCATCCGGCGCATGTCGAGTTCATCGTGGAGCGCATGCATCACCGATCCGGAGCCGAGGAACAGTAGGGCCTTGAAAAAGGCGTGCGTGAAAAGGTGGAAAATGGCCGGAATCCACGCGCCGACTCCGAGCGCCATGGCCATGTAACCGAGCTGGCTCACCGTGGAGTAGGCGATCACGCGCTTGATGTCGAACTGGGTCGTCGCGATCGTCGCGGCAACGAAAGCTGTCAGCGCACCGATCGTCGCGACGACCCACATCGCGGTCGGCGCGGCGAGGAAGATCGGGTGGGCACGCGCGACCATGAAGATGCCCGCGGTGACCATCGTCGCCGCGTGGATGAGCGCGGAGACCGGCGTCGGCCCTTCCATGGCGTCCGGCAGCCAGACGAAGAGGGGCAACTGCGCCGACTTGCCCACTGCACCCGTGAAGAGCAGCAAGGCGATCGCCGTGACGGTACCGGAGGAGAGCTCGGGAATCGCGCGGAAGACGGCCTCGTAGTCCAATGTGCCCAGAGTCGTGAAGATCAGCATGACGCCGAGCGCGAACCCGAAGTCACCGATCCGGTTGACGACGAACGCCTTCTTGGCCGCCTCAGCTGCCGAACGACGCCGGAACCAGAACCCGATAAGGAGGTAGGAGCAGAGGCCTACCGCCTCCCAGAACACGAAGAGCACAAGGAAGTTGCTGGCGAGGACGAGCATCACCATCGAGAAGACGAACAGGGGCAGCCAGGCGATGAAACGATAGTAGGCCGGGTCGTGCTGCATGTAGCCGATCGAATAGATGTGGACGAGGAGGCTGACGCCGGTCACGACGAGCAGCATCACGGCCGTGAGCTCGTCGACGACCAATTCGACCGGCACATGGAAGTCGCCGGCAGCGATCCACGTGTAGAGCGGCTGACGAAGGGTCTCGTGGCCGCCGAGGACGGGCGCCGCAGCCAGCAGGCTGACGAGGAACGAGAGTGCGACGGCCGGTACGGCCAGCCAGTGCGCGCGCTGGCGGATCCACCACTTCCCGAAGAGGAAGTTCAGCAGTGCAGCCAGCAGCGGTGCGAGCGGAATGACGACCAACCACCAGACGGTTCGCTCCATCGTCCTTCCCCGTTCACTCGCGGAGCTGCCGGAGTTCGTCGATATCGACCGTATCGGTACGCCGGGTGAGCGCCATCACGATGCCGAGCCCGACCACTGCCTCGGCGGCAGCGACAGCGATGACGAACAAGGCGAAGATCTGACCAGTGAGCTGGTGCAACTCCCAGGCGAACCCGATCAGGCTCACGTTCACGGCGTTCAACATCAGCTCGATGCACATGAAGATGACCAGGACGTTGCGGCGGGTCAGCACCCCGACCATGCCGATAATGAAGAGCGCCGCGCTGAGGAGGAGAAAGTGCGTTGCCGACAGCTCGGTCATCGTGCCCTCCATTCGCCCCAGGCCGGCTGCTCGGTGAACTCGTCGGCTGTCCGGGCCAGCACGATCGGGCGGCCGCCACCGGCTTCCTTGACGCGACCGTTCTGTGGCTCGGGCAGGGCGGCCGGCAATGCTGGCTGGTCGAGTCCACGCGGATGCGCCAGCGAAATCGTCATCACGCGCCGGGCTGCCGCCAAGCGCTCGCTGACCGCTTCCGGACGGGCCAGGGCGATCGCGCCGATCGTCGCTGCCAGGAGGAGCAGCGCAGTCAGCTGGATCGCGAGCATGAAGTCGGAATAGAGTACCTGCCCGAGGGCTCGGGTGTTACCCCCGACTGCGGCGATCGTGTCGTCCGTCCAGGGGCCGGGGGTGCCGCGCAGGCCGTGGGCGAGGATGGCGGCGCTGACTTCGGCGAGAAGAGCGAGACCGAGCACGAGGCCGGTCGCGATACGCAGTGGGCGGCGCCCGTGAAACTCGGGGAGATCGTCCGGATGCACGAGCATCGTGACGAATACGACGAGCACGATGACGGCTCCGGCATAGACGATCACCTGCACGACCGCCAGGAACTCAGCGCGGGCGATCAGATAGATCGCAGCGACGTTGAGGAACGACAGCACGAGACCGATCGCGCTGTGGATCGGATTCCGTGCCGCCACGACCCCTAGCGCACCCAGAATCGCGACCAGCGCCAAGAGCCAGAAGACCAGCACCTGTACCGTCATACCCGGCGTACCCTCTCCCTCAGAGTGCGCCGATTCCCCACAACCGGACCAGTCCGGTCAGCGCGATGTTGAGCAGGGCGAGCGGCAACAGCACCTTCCAGGCGAGCCCCATGAGCTGGTCGTAGCGGAAACGCGGTAGCGTCGCCCGCAACCAGACGTAGAAGAACAGGAAGAAGAGCGCCTTGATCGCCAGCCACCACACACCGTCGGCGATCGGCCCGTCGATCCCGCCGAGGAAGAGCGTCGCGGCGAGGAGCGAGACGACGATCATGTTGATGTACTCGGCCAGGAAGTAGAACGAGAAACGGAAACCGGAGTACTCGGTGAAGTAGCCCGCCACGAGTTCCGTCTCTGCCTCCGGCAGGTCGAACGGCGCACGGTTCGTCTCGGCAACCGCCGCAATGAGAAAGAGCGCGAAAGCCAGTGGTTGCGAGAGGATGTACCAGTTCGGGAGCGTCAACGGCCCGAGGACAAGCGAACGCTGCTGCTCGCGCAGGATGTCCTGCAGACTGAGCGAGCCGGAGAGGATGAGGACCCCGACCAACGAAAGCCCCAGCACCAGCTCGTAGCTGATCACCTGGGCTGTCGAGCGTAGCGCGCCGAGCAACGAATAGCGGTTCCCGGAGGCATACCCGCCGAGGATGATCCCGTAGACGCCGACCGATCCCAGCGCGAGGACATAGAGAACGGCGACGTTGATATCGGCGACCAGCAGCGGGATGTCGATGCCGAAGAGGTGGAGCGTATCCCCGAAGGGAATCACTGCGGCACCGAGCGGTGCCAGCGCGAACGAGAGAAGCGGTGCGACCAGAAAGACCAGCCGGTCGGCATTCGCCGGCACGATGTCTTCCTTCGCGAGCAGCTTGATCCCATCCGCGATCGGCTGGAGCAGTCCGAAGGGACCGGTTCGGTTCGGCCCGACCCGATGTTGCATGCGGGCGAGCACACGCCGCTCGAACCAGGTCATGTAGGCCATCAGGCCGAGCAGCACGTTGAGCAGGACGAATCCGACGATGTAGCTGACGATCAAGCGCTGCCACTCCATCGACGCCGCTGCCCCACCTCGTTTCCCACAGCTACCGATCCACCGATCCGAGCACGATATCGATCGTGCCGATCAACGCGACGATGTCGGCGAGCATCGCCCCCTGTGCCATGTAGGGAAGCGATTGCAGGTTGACGAAGTCCGGGGAGCGGATGCGCAGCCGGTAGGGAATCGGGCTCCCGTCGCTCACGATGTAGTACCCCAGCTCGCCCTTCGAGTGCTCGACCGCGTGGTAGACCTCGCCTTTGGGCGGGCTGAACCCTTTGATCACCCAGATGAAGTGCCGCTGCATGTCCTCGGCAGTCGTCATCACGTTCTTGTGCGGCGGGATGACGTACTGCGACTCATAGGCCATGAGCGGGCCATCCGTCGGCACCTGGTCGAGGCACTGTTCGATGATGCGGATCGACTGCCGCATCTCCTCGATGCGTACCAGATAGCGGTCGTAGACGTCACCGTGTGTCCCGAGCGGCACCTCGAAGTCGATCCGGTCGTAGAGGAGATATGGCATCGCTTTGCGGACATCGTAGTTCACACCGGAGCCGCGGAGGCAGGCACCGGTCAAGCCGTAATTGATCGCCACCTCGGGCTCGATCACCCCGACGCCCTTGGTTCGAGCCAGCCAGATCGGGTTCTCGGTGAGGAGATCCTCGTACTGGCGAATCGCTTTCGGGAAGTACCGGCAGAACTCGCGGACCATCTCCGGAAGATCGGGCGGGATCTCGCGCGAGAAGCCGCCGATCTCCATCATGTTGGTCGTCAAGCGGGCGCCGCAGAACTTCTCGAAGATATCCAGGATCAACTCGCGGTCGCGGAAGGTATAGAGCGAGACAGAGAGCGCCCCGATATCCAGCGCGTGCGTGCCGAGCCAGACGAGGTGCGAGGCGATCCGCGTCAGCTCGGCCATGATCATGCGCCAGTACTGGGCGCGTTCGGGCGCCTGGATGCCGCACAGCTTCTCGACAGCGAGGACGTAGCCCAGATTGTTCGACGGTGCGGCAACGTAATCGGTGCGGTCGGTCCAGGGAACGAACTGTGCGTACCGGTGAGACTCCCCGAGCTTTTCCACACCGCGATGGAGATAGCCGATCACCGGGTCGCAGGCGATGACCGTCTCGCCTTCCAGCGTCAGACGCACCCGGAGCACGCCGTGCGTGCTCGGATGTTGCGGTCCCATATTGAGGACGAGTTCGCGGCGCGTCGGGCTGATCTGCCGCACCTCGCTCAGGATGACCGGTGTCGGTTGCGAGAAATCGATCATGGTCCTGGCCTCCGCAGGGTGCCGCGGATCCGCGGTGCCGGTGACTCGTAGCCGGGCTGGACGTAGTCGCGGTACCCGCGCAACGGGTAGTCCTTGCGTAGGGGGTGTCCTTCGTCCCAATCCTCTGGCAAGAGAATCCGCCGGAGATCAGGATGGCCCTCGAAGATGATCCCGAACATGTCGTAGCATTCACGCTCCAGCCAGTTCGCGCCAGCGAAGATCGGGACGAGCGAGGGGACCATCTCGCCGTCGTCTACCCCGCATTTGACCCGGAGCCGCTGGCGACGCGGGATCGAGTAGAGCTGAACGACCACGTCGAACCGTGGGCGTTCGCGGAGGTAGAGCATGTCGACGGCAGTAATATCGGTCAAGTGGTTGTAGCGCAGTTCTGGATGCGTCCGCAGGAAGTCGACGACCTCGCGCAGCGCTGGCCGCGCGACGCGGATCGTGACTTCGTCACGGAAGACCACGACCTCCTGGAAGGCATCCGGAAAGCGTTCCCGCACCAGACGTACCGCCGGATGCTGTTCCGGATCGGTCGGCCCCCAGTACTCGGTCGTATCCCACGGACTCGTCTCCGGTGTGGCCGGGAGTGACCGCGGCTCGCTCATCCTGCCCCCTACGATCGTGGACCCAGTGCGGCTCGCGCGGCCTCGCGTTGCTCCTGGCGATAGGCTTCGGCAGCTTCCACGCCGTACCGCTCCTTGAGCCGCTCGTAGCGGATGATTCGGTTCTGCAGCTCGAGGACACCGTAGTAGAGTGCCTCGGGCACCGGCGGACAACCGGGTACGTAGATGTCGACCGGAATGACTTGGTCGACCCCCTGCACGACTGCATAGGTGTCGAACGGCCCACCGACGTTCGCACAGCTCCCCATGCTGATGACCCATTTCGGATCGGCCATCTGGTCGTAGAGCTGCCGCACGACGGGGGCCATCTTTTTGGTCACGGTTCCCGCGACGATCATGAGATCGGCCTGGCGTGGCGAGGCACGGTAGAGCATGCCGAACCGTTCGGCCAGGTCGAAGCGCGGCATGGCCGAGCTGATCATTTCGATGGCGCAGCAAGCGAGGCCGAACTGGAGCCACCAGAGGCTGGAACGTCGTGCCCAGCTGAAGACC